>NZ_JBHFNP010000007.1:0-14276 GCF_041929235.1 Microseira sp. BLCC-F43 | reverse complement strand
GCTCTTCCGATGTGATCGTTGAATTGTTGGGGCACGGCAGGATGAAGATGGTGATTTTACCCAAGATATATATGATGCCGTGCCCCTACAGCGATCGTTGAATTGTAGGGGCACGGCAGGATGAAGATGGTGATTTTACCCAAGATATATATGATGCCGTGCCCCTACAGCGATCGCTGAATTGTTGGGGCACGGCAGGATGAAGATGGTCGAATTAAGCTGCTACGCACGTAGTTTGAGAGCCAAATTTTACTTTTTTCTTGTGGGGTGGGCATCTTGCCCGCCGCTTTATTGGATTTAAATGCTCCCGCAGCTTAACCAAGATATCTCTGTTGCCGTGCCCCTGCTAAATTGGTAGATATTTCTGCAACAAAAGCTCCAACTGCTGCACTGTAGCGCGAGGGGAAGGACGAGGAATCGGTTGTTCTACCTCTTCCCCCTGGGACGCCACTCGCAACAAAACCGGAATTTCGTATTGATATGCATTGAACCAGTCATCGCGGGTGGTAATATCTCGCACTTCTAGTTCAAAGTCTAGGTTTTTTATCTGTTCCAGCTTTTCTTGCAAGCCTTCACATAAATGGCAACCCGGTTTACTGTAAAGAATTAAACGCATTGCACCTCTGTTTTCTCCATACCCTACAGCCTAAAGCATCCCGTACCAGTTTTTTGCTGACAATTCACCCCACCACTAACCTTTACAGCTGTAGTGGTAGACTTTTTGTTAGATCGTGTTAAAACTAAAAAAATATACTAAGTTTTTAGGTAACGTATTACACATAATCTTTTTTCCCGCTGGAGTCCCCCACTTCTCCCTCTTTCCTATGAAGGCTTTTAAAACAAAGATATTATGCCTAAAAAGCCTAAGAGCTTTGAATATCCGAGGAATTAAGCTAAAAGGAGACGAGAAACCCGGTTTCTTTGTCGATCTCTGGTTCTCTTTCCCAAGGATTTTTCGCAGAAACCGGGAATATGAGCGTAAGTCCTGTGTCCTTAACGGCTGGAAACACCGTAAAAGAGGGAAAAAATTAACCAAGGTATCCTGGAGATGACACAAGATAGTTTAAAAGGCGAGATCGCAGCAGCGCAGCAGCGACTGGAAACCCTACTGCAGCGGACAGATGGGCAAGGGGAGAATTCTGGGGAACTGCTACAAGAGACGATCGCAGAACTTTCCCACTCTTTGGAAGAACTGCAAGTAGTGGCAGAGGAACTAGCGGCACAAAATGAGGAATTAAACACTACCCGCGAGGCTGTAGAAGCAGAGCGCCAGCGTTACCAGAATTTATTCAACTTTACTCCAGATGGATACCTGGTTACCGATGCTGCTGGAATTATCCAACAAGCTAACCCAGCCGCAGCGCAGTTGTTGAATGTACAACAATCTTACTTGGTCGGTAAACCCCTCGCTGTTTTCGTGCATCTCCAACAGCGCCGGAAATTTCGTCAGATTTTAACTCAGTTGCAGCAACAAGAGCAGATCCGGGGAGAAGAAGTGCGGATGTTTCACCCCGCCAAAAACATCGACTTTCCGGCTGAATTAACCGGCGTGGCGATGCGGGATACTCAGGGGAAGTTGGTAAGCTTGTGCTTCTTGGTGCGGGATATTAGCGATCGCAAACAGGCGCAAGAAAAACTAGCACAAAGCGAAAGTCTTCTTCGCACCATTATTGAATCAGAACCAGAGTGCGTCAAATTGGTGGCGCGCGACGGCACCTTACTGGATATGAACCCCGCCGGATTAGCAATGATTGAGGCGGAGTCCCTGGCGCAGGTGCAAGGTAAGTCAATCTATTCCCTTGTGGTATCGGATTATCGGCAAGATTTCCAGGCGCTGACCGAGGGAGTTTTGCAAGGAGAATCGGGGATACTGGAGTTTGAAATCGTTGGTTGGAAAGGCACTCGTCGCTGGTTGGAAACCCATGCAGTTCCCTTCCGCAACGCTAACGGCGAGATCGCTGCTGTTTTGTCAGTTACTCGCTATATAAGCGATCGCAAACTCCTAGAAATAGAACTGCAAGAATCTCAGACTAAACTGAGCAATATCCTCAACAGCGCGATCGCCGCAATTGTCAGTTTTCGAGTCTTCCCCAATCGCGATTGGGAGGATATTTATTGGTCAGCAGGTTGCGAACTTGTCTTTGGCTTTACACCTGTAGAATTGATGGCAGATAAAACCCTTTGGTCATCGCGAGTGTTCCCAGAAGATTGGGAAACAGTCGTGCTACCTGTGTTTGAAGATATCTTTCTTGATCGCAGCGATGTTGCCGAGTATCGCTTTTTCCACAAAGACGGTGGTTTACGCTGGGTGAGAGAAACCTATACTTCCGTGCGAGAACAAGCTTCAGATAGTTGGATTGTGACAAGGGTTGTTACCGATATCAGCGATCGCAAGTATCTAGAACTCGCCTTACAAACGTCTGAAACCAAACTCAAAGATATTTTAAACAGAGCGATCGCCTCAATTGTTAGTTTTCGGGTATTTGGTGGCGATGAAACTTGGGAGTACGACTACTACTCCGCAGGTTGTGAAGCGATCTTTGGCTTTACACCTGAAGAAATGATGACGGGAATTTGGTGGTCGCGGATTCCAGAAGAAGACCAGCAATCAATCGTTATCCCAGCGCGACAGTTTATTTTTGCCGAACAACCAACTCGCATGGAGTATCGCTTCCTGCACAAGGATGGCACTCTGCGTTGGATTTCCACGGATCTTTCCTCTCGCTACGATGAAGCAAATTGTTGCTTTCGAGTCATTGCAGTTGATAGCGATATAAGCGATCGCCAACGTGCCGAAACCGCTTTAGCTGCTTCAGAACAGCAACTGCGCGGCGTACTTAATACCGCTGGGGCAGCGATCGCCCATTTCCGCGTTTATGATAACCGAAATTGGGAATACGAATTCTATTCTGCTGGAACTTTACAACTGTTTGGCTATACCCCCGCAGAAATGGTAGCAAACAAGACAATCTGGAGCGATCGCATTCATCCAGAAGATTTCCAGAATGTCATCCTACCAGCCTTCGAGAACATTTTCGCCCAGAAAACGGTAACGATTGAATTTCGCTACCAACGTCGCGATGGTAAGTGGATCTGGGTTGCGGATACCCTAACCTCTAATCGCGATGAATCCCTTGACTGCTGGTTGGTAACCTGCATTGAAGTCGATATCAGCGCTAGAAAGCAGGCAGAATCTGAACTGGCAAAAATCAATAATGCCATGATCCATGCAGTAGAAGGAATTGCACGCTTGGACACCCAAGGACGCTACATCACAGTCAACCAAGCTTATGCCAATACCGTCGGCTATACCCCCGCAGAAATGATAGGAATGTCATGGTATCCAACCGTTCATCCAGATGATTTAGAAACGGCGATCGCCGCATATCAAGAAATGCTTAACACTGGCAAAGGTGAAGCTGAAGTTAGGGGAATTAGCCAAGATGGATCGATGTTTTACAAGCAAGTAGTGATGGTCGCTGCTTGGGATGAGCAAAAGCAATTAATCGGACATTATTGCTTCATGAAAAACATCACCGACCGCAAAATTGCCGAAATCAAACTGCAAAGACAAGCGCAACAAAAAGAACTACTCAATCGAGTCATACAGGGGATTCGCAACTCCCTGGATTTGAACGTAATCTTTCAAACTGCCAACACTGAATTTGCCCAACTTTTATCCGCCGAAGAATCCTATATTACCCAGTATTTTCCAGAACAGCAATTTTGGCGAGTTGTTGCCGGATATCGGCAAAACCCAGAAACGCCAGACAAGACTGGGTTAGAAATTACAGATACAGAAAACCCCGTTACTGCTAAGCTGAAAAAACTCGAAATCTTCCAAGTTTCCGATGCCAACACCCTCGAAGATGAACTAAATAAAGAACTTGCCCAAATCTGTCCCGGTTCTTGGTTAGTCATACCCTTGACAGTTGGCGAGTCACTTTGGGGATCTCTCAATTTGCTTTACTCTCAAACCAATACAATTTGGGAGCAAGACCAGATAGAATTAGCGCGTACAGTTGCGGATCAGCTAGCGATCGCCATCCAACAAGCCAACCTCTACCAACAACTACAACAAGAACTAAGCGATCGCAAGCAAACCGAAATCGAACTACAAAAAGCCAAAGAAGCAGCCGTTGCCGCCAACGTAGCAAAAAGCACATTTTTAGCGAACATGAGCCACGAACTGAGGACACCACTCAACGCCATATTAGGATTTACGCAGATGATGGCGCGCGATCGCACTCTTTCCCCGCAACAACAAGAAAAAGTCAAAATTATCAACAATGCTGGAGATCACTTACTAGCATTAATCAACGACATTCTAGAAATGTCCAAAATCGAAGCCGGACGCACCAGCTTTACTCCCACCAGCTTCGACTTAATTAACTTCCTCAGCACCCTGGAAGAACTATTTAAATTAAAAGCCGAATCCAAAGGTTTGCAGCTAAATTTTAACCTCGCACCCGACCTACCCCAATACATCCAAACCGACGCAGGAAAATTGCGTCAAGTTTTAATTAACATACTCGGAAATGCCATCAAATTCACCGAAAAAGGTGAAGTGACATTACAAGCGCTGATTAAACAAAAAGAAGATACCAATTCCCAATTACCAATTAGCAATTACCAATTAATCTTTGAAATAGAAGACACTGGCTTTGGTATAAATCCTGAAGAAATAGACCGCATATTTGAACCTTTTACCCAAAGCGAAGCCGGAAGAAAAACAATCCAAGGCACAGGATTGGGTTTAGCAATTAGCCGAAAATTCGTGCAAATGATGGGAGGAGATATCAGAATTAATAGTCAACCAAACAAAGGAAGCTTATTTACATTTGATATCCAAGTAACCCCAGCAGAAACAATTGACAAAAATCCCACCCAAACCCAGCGTCAAATCATTGGTTTAGCACCCAACCAACCAGAATATCGCATCTTAATCGTGGACGATCATCCAGAAAGCTGTTTATTATTAATCACCCTACTTGGTGCAATTGGCTTTCAGGTAAAGCAAGCTGCTAACGGGACTGAAGCAATCTCAATTTGGTCAACTTGGAAACCCCATCTAATCTGCATGGATATACGAATGCCGGTCATGGATGGAATCCAAGCAACCCAACAAATTAGATCCAGAGAAAACGAACTATTTAAGGACGGGGAGACGCGGGGAAGCGGCGACGCGGAGAAAGTATTAACAAGAGGATGGGAACCTGATTCCCCAACCATAATTATTGCCCTTACTGCCAATGCTTTCGATTTAGATAAAAATCTGATTTTAGCGGCGGGTTGCGATGATTATATTAGCAAGCCATTAAAACAAGATCTGGTTTTGGCAAAAATCGGGGAATACTTAGAAATCGCTTATATTTATGAATCAGATAATCAACAACCAGAAGAAACCCAGCAATACCCCGACTCAAAGCTGCCAATACTTGAAATCAAAAAATACTTAAATCAAATGCCTCTAGAGTGGATTGAAAACCTGCATAAAACAGCTTACATATGCGACGATAGGAAAAATTTTGAACTCCTGGCACAAATCCCTACAGAATACGCTGCATTAACCAAAGCCATAGCCGATTTCACCCACGACTTCGAGTTTGATAAAATCATCGAATTGACCCAAACGTAACTTGCTAATAGTTAATGGCTAATGGCTAATGGCTGGAAAAAAATAATAAATTAGCAATTAGCAATTAGCAATTAGCAATTAGCATTAAAAATATTTTTCACATCTCAAACAAGATTGCTATATCATAGAAAGCTGGCGTTGTCTCCCATTGCAGCACCCGAATCAATTATGCAACTAACGGCTGGCAAAGTTCTTCAAAACGGCAAGTATATCCTAGACACCGTTATCGGACAAGGAGGTTTTGGCATTACCTACAAAGCAACCCACGCCTTTCTAGGTCAAACCGTCGCGATCAAAACCCTGCAAGAAAGCTTGCGCCAGCAAGAAAATTACGGCTATTTTCAACAGCAATTTATCGGCGAAGCGCAGCGACTAGCCAAATGCCAGCATCCCCATATTGTCCGAATCCTCGACTTTTTCCAAGAAGACGGACAGCCGTTTATCGTAATGGATTATATCCCAGGGCCGTCTCTGGCAGAATTAGTAAAACCAGGTCAGCCGTTACCGGAAGCACAAGCAATTCACTACATGCGTCAAATCGGCGCAGCGCTGAGTAAGGTTCACCAAAATGGGTTGATGCACCGCGATGTTAAACCCCACAATATCATCCGGCGAGAAGGAACCGACTCGGTTATTTTAATCGACTTTGGCATTGCCCGAGAGTTTACCCTGGGAGTAACTCAAACCCAAACAGGGATGCTTTCCGCTGGATATGCACCACCAGAACAATACGTACTGCGCCAGAAACGCAGTCCCGCTACAGATATATATGCACTAGCAGCGACTTTATATTGCTTGGTGACCGGACAACCTCCCGTACCAGCTGTATTGCGAGATCGCTACCCCCTACAATCCCCCCGCCAGCTAGTCCCCCACCTGACTCCAGCCATCGAAGAAGCCATTCTGCGCGGCCTAGAAATGTCCGCCCAAAAGCGTCCCCAAACCGTTGAAAGCTGGCTAGACCTCTTACCAGACCAAAACTACACTCCGGAACCCACAAAACCTCCTGAAACTATCACCAGACAGCCATTTAACCTGGGATACCTATCTCCCAAAACCTCCCTCCAAATAGTTGGCATCGTTGCCCTTTTTGCCGCCATAGTCGGGTTAGCATTTGGTTTATCCGTGCGCTTAAATGGCAACGGATTGCCCTTCTTACAAAAAGAACAATCTTTCCCACCAACCGAAAACTGGCCCACCGCCGCCCCCACCATCACACCCGATTCAACTCCCGAACCAGATTCTACTCCCGAAACAAACACCCAACCCCAACCAAGAGCCGTCGAATCAACCCCCTCTCCAACCCCTCGCCGCAGATCCAGAAGAACCCAATCCTACCAACCCCAACCCACCCCAACCCCCAAACCAGCAACAAGGCGCCATTCAAATTTCTCACCAACCCCAGTCATTTCAACCCCCTCACCCACGCCAGAAGCCTCGCCAACCCCATCCTCACCCACACCTACCCCCGAAACGACATCCACACCAACACCCACCCCAGAAGCCGCAGCAACCCCAACAGCCGAACCATCCCCTTCCCCCACTCCAGTCAGTGCCGAACCCACAGCCACAACCGAGATCGAACCACTGCCAAAAGCACCAGCAACAGAACCCCCAGCCTCCCCAAGCGAACCACCTGCAACTCCTTAGCAAAAACTCCGCTCAAAACTGATAACTCAGAACTCTCAAAAACCCTCTCTTCTTTCTTGGCGTCCTTGGCGTCTTGGCGGTTCGTTTACTCCCTTCCCGGTAGCAGATTATCTGCTTCTTCCTTCTTCTTCCTTCTTCTTTCTTGGCGTCCTTGGCGTCTTGGCGGTTCAATAATACTAATTCTTCGGGCACCGAAAGGATTAATACTTATTCTTAGGGCGGAAAACGAGTAAAAACCCCATTACCGTATCCAGGCTTCAAGAACATCTACCACAGGACTAACTGTCAAAAACCTATTGCCCAAAACCTAGCCTGATGCCCCAAACTCTCCCAAGACAGGGAAGTGCAAGTTATAATTCAGGCGGAAAGCCCCGCAATTTATTATGAGCAATCCCCTGATTCATGCATTTTTTGTCGGTAGGGCAGTTGCTGACCTGCTGTACGAACAACTCGAACACACTTTAACCGATGCCCTCTCGGAACTCGGTAAATTTGATGCCGAACAGCGAGAACGCTGGCGACAATTTACCGAAGAAGCGATCGCACGCGCTAAAGTAGCCGAAGCAACTGCCACCCAGGGACGAACCACTACAACCACTGTATCCGTAGGTTCCCCCAGCCAAGACCTGCAAGCAATGATCGACGAACTGAGAGCAGAAATTGCTCAGGTACGCTCCGAGTTGCAACGCTATCGCAGCCAGTCTGTATAAACAAAAACATTTATTAAACCCAACCACCGAATCGGAGTGTCTGTCCTGCCTGATAATGATGTCATGCCCAAGCGATACGCGGAGCGCCCGCCAAAAGAAAAGCTCTCCAGCGACCCAGACCGACTTTTAGCTGTGGGAAAACCCTACACCGATAAAGCCTACCGTTGGAATCGAGAAAATTACTCTCGTCACCGTCGCTTCGTAGATATTTGGGCCTTCGTCTTGACTTTACTGTTTGAGCTGTGGCTCGATAGTAAACCTTGGAGCTATCCAGGAGGAATGACGGAGGCGAAGCGCGCCGAAAGACGCAAAAAACAAGCGATCTGGATTCGCAATACGTTTCTAGAACTGGGGCCAACTTTTATCAAGGTCGGGCAGTTATTTTCTACCCGCGCCGACCTTTTCCCCAGCGAATATGTCGAGGAACTCTCCAAGTTACAAGACCGCGTCCCGGCTTTTAGCTACGAGCAAGTCGAAGCCATTATCCAGCAGGATCTAGGGAAAACAATCCCGGAACTATACCGCAGTTTTGACCCGATTCCCCTAGCCGCAGCCAGTCTGGGACAGGTTCATAAAGCCCAGCTGCATTCGGGGGAAGAAGTTGTCGTCAAAGTGCAGCGACCGGGATTGGTAAAGTTATTTACCATCGACCTGGAAATTCTCAAGGGCATTACCCGTTACTTCCAAAACCATCCCGATTGGGGCCGCGGTCGAGATTGGTTGGGAATTTACGAAGAGTGCTGTCGCATTCTCTGGGAAGAAATCGAATACCTCAACGAAGGTCGCAACGCCGATACGTTTCGTCGTAACTTTCGCAACGAGGACTGGGTAAAAGTCCCCCGCGTCTACTGGCGCTATACCTCCCCCCGCGTGCTAACCCTGGAATACCTGCCGGGAATTAAAATTAGCCACTACGAAGCCCTAGAAGCAGCTGGATTAGACAGAAAAGATTTAGCGCGCAAGGGAGCGCAAGCTTACCTGCAACAACTGCTCAACAACGGCTTTTTCCATGCCGACCCCCACCCAGGCAACATCGCCGTCAGTGCAGAAGGGGCGCTGATTTTCTACGATTTCGGCATGATGGGGCAGATAAAGCCCAATATCCGCGAAAATCTGATGGAAACGCTGTTTGGCATTGCGGAAAAAAATGGCGATCGCGTGGTAACCTCCCTAGTAGAATTGGGAGCGCTCGCCCCCGTTGACGATATGGGCCCAGTACGGCGGTCAGTCCAGTACATGCTGGATCATTTTATGGACAAGCCGTTTGAAAACCAATCGGTAACAGCGATCGCAGATGACCTGTACGAAATCGCCTACGACCAGCCGTTTCGCTTCCCGGCAACCTTCACCTTCGTCATGCGCGCCTTTTCCACCCTGGAAGGCGTGGGGAAAGGCTTAGACCCGGAATTTAACTTTATGGAAGTTGCCCAACCCTTTGCAATGCAGCTTATGACTAATGGAAAAGGTCCCGACCCCACTAATACCATTCTGGGAGAAATCAGCCGTCAAGCCGTTCAAGTGGGCAGTACGGCTTTGGGACTGCCCCGACGACTAGAAGAAACCCTGGAAAAACTAGAGCGGGGCGACTTGCGCGTCCGCGTCCGCTCGACGGAAACCGACCGGCTGATCCGTCGCCTGAGCGGTATGCAAATGGGAACGAATTACGCTTTAATAATCAGTGCTTTTACTTTGTCAGCGACCATCCTGCTAGTTCATAATATGGTATGGCTAGCAGCACTTGCTGGTTTAGTAGCAGCAGGGACAGGGTTAGCCCTATTCCGCCTGCTCAGACGCCTCGATCGGTTTGAGCGCATGTTCTGATTCAAGTTCTGTTTTTTTCAAATCGCGAAACTATGAAATGTCGCTTCACGGGTCTTTCTGACACCGGATGTCTACGTTCGGTGAACCAGGATGCTTATTGTATCGATCCCCAGGGGCGATTTTTCATTTTGGCAGATGGGATGGGCGGACATGCTGGCGGCGAGGAAGCGAGTGCCCTCGCTGCCTCTGCGATTCAATCTTATCTGGTTAAGCATTGGGATTCGCCTCAAAAATCCCCCGCGCTGTTACAGGAAGCTTTTTGTCAAGCTAATCAGGCAATCATACAGGATCAGCAAGAGCATCCAGAACGCGCCGATATGGGCACCACAGCAGTGGTGCTGTTGTTTAGGGGCGAGGACGCACCTTGGTGCGCTCATGTGGGCGACTCGCGTCTCTACCGTTTGCGGCAGTCCCAGCTAGAGCAAATTACTCAGGATCATACTTGGGTGGCTAAAGCGTTAAAAGCAGGCGTACTCAGTCAAGAACAAGCAAGCTTTCATCCTTGGCGTCATATGCTATCCCAATGTTTGGGACGCGAAGATTTAGCGGAAGTTGAAATTCAACCAGTACAGGTGCAAGCAGGCGATCGCTTCCTCCTCTGTAGCGACGGACTCACCGAAGAACTCTCCGATAGCGCGATCGCGAACCTCCTCGCCGCACCTTTGTGCGACAACGCTGCCATCGCCCTCGTCGAAGCTGCTAAAGACAAGGGCGGTCGCGACAACATTACCGTTGTCGTCGTAGTCATTGATCAGATCGCCCCACGCTAATATCACCCCAAAATACAAGCCAGCAGGAAGGCGACCCAGCTAGCGTGTCGCTTAACTTCCCATCCTTTGCCCGTAGTTGATGTCATATCAGTTACTTTACTTCTTTTCCCTCTTCGGCGCACCCCACCATTCAGGACTTACGCCAAGAAACTAAGGTGATACGAAAAATCCTTGGTTTGGAAACTAGAGATCAACGAAGAAACTAAGGTGATGGCAAGGTCGTGCGTCAGTCCTGCATTTTTAGCCCCATCCAGGGAAATTACTTAGGTATATATACTCATTAGGTTCGCGACGAACATTTTTTTATTTGACAACTTGCTACAACTGTGATTAGTAACGCCGGGAACTTCCGGAACTAACCATCCATCCGTGGATCTATTTAATATATCCACGAGGAGGTATGTGCAATTTGTCAAATAATTGTTATCTTTTTTAAAAAAGGTAGTGACAGATAAATTGACACATGCCAAACTAATGCCAAAGAGTATCTCTGGCAATCCCAAAACACACACTATAACTCTCTTAGGAGCTAGCCATGAACCCTATCGAACTAACCCTCGAACAACAATTCAACATCCGGTCCTTTGAAGCCCAGGTGCAGCACATGAGCCTCGATCAAGCTCAACAATTTTTGGTTCAGCTTTACAGGCAAATGGTTGTACGCGAAGCTACTTACAAGCATCTGCTGAAGCATCAATGGGGCATAGAGCAAAGTCCTCGCTTTGAGTAGAACCTCTCCCATGTCGCAGTGGGCGACCTCCTTCTCTTGCTCTGTTCCTTGGGGGAAACGAGCTGGGGTTGCTGGGGCGTCAACTCCACGAGAGATGAGTTTATCTCTGTATGTCAGTCCATCATGAATTGTGGATCTATATCCAGTTAAATAATTATAACTTAATTATTTCTTAATTATTTAAAATTATTATAAATCTTATTCTATGGAAATGGGAATTCTCCACTCCATTCCTCAATCAGGCGAAATAGATTACCTTGCAGCCGGAGAATAATTAGTCGAGTTTTTTGAGAATTTGCGGTTTGAGCTTATCCAACTCAGTCTTAAGCAGATCCTTGCTCATATTGGCTGAAGCGACTGAAATTAAAGACTGACTCGTCGTGACCCACTGTTGCAGCAACTGGCATTGGGAAGGATCGATCGAGACGGTGATGACGTGGGAGCTCTGTTGAGGTTTAGAGTCCTCTAAAGCAAATAACAAAACCCGATAGCAACCGCTTTCCCCCAATAGTCTTGCCATTTCCTGGCCTGGAGGAGTTTTCATATCTAAGTAGCAGGGTAGCCACTTCGGGCCAGCGTCACGGGTATAAAGTACCGTAATCCACAGCAACATCGGATGGGGGGACATTAAAAATAAAAATTGGTTGTAGCGCTTACAAACGAGGCGTTTTTGAATATCCTCTTTTTTAAGCATCACCCAGAGGGTCGCCAACTTCCCAGAGCTAGTGCGTAAAGGATGAGCAAAAACAATTTCCGCCGTTGGCTTATTCTTGGGCCACGATTGGAGACGCATCATCCGCTCAATTTCTGTGTCCGAGAGGGGCGCCTGTGGTTTGGGTTCTGCAACAATTGGCACTTGGGTCAGGGTTGACCCAATGCGCTCGCCTAGTTGCCGATCCTTGCTAAAGCGTTCATCCAAAGGTTCCAACCCCTTGAGGATATCGCCTACAGTTTGGGGTCGCTCTTGGGGCTTTTTTGCCAGACAGCTCATCACCAAATTCTCCAGCGCCTTCGGCAGTTTCAACTGGGGTCTAACTGACTCGAAACTGCGGGGTTGTTGGAAGTGATGAACTTTATACCAGCCGCCAAACGAGTGAGTTTCTGCCTGCAAAGGCATTTTGCCGGTGAGCATTTCAAACAGCATCACCCCCAGGCTGTAAATATCCGAGCGGGGGTCGAGTTCCTTACCCTCCATTTGTTCTGGAGAAGAATAGGCTAAAGTGCCCAAATAATAGTTTGTTTGCTCGCTATCTGTCTGGCGCAGCTTGGCAATGCCAAAATCGAGCACTTTAACTAACTGTCCCAGACTGGCGTCTTGAACGACCAAAATGTTACTGGGTTTGATATCCCGATGGATAATCGGACAAATTACACCCTCCTCGTTGGGAATGCCCTCGTGGGCGCACTGCAATCCTAAACAAATTTGACGAGCGAGTTGCAAGAACTTGGGTAAGGGCAGCGCTCCGGCGCGAATGATGTCGCTGAGGCTTTCTCCCTGCAAGTATTCCATCACGTAGAATGGAGTGCCTTGGTCGTCCACGCCATAGTCCGTGACTCGAACAATGTGGAGACTTCTTTGACCTAATAGGGCGCAGGTTCTAGCTTCCTGAACAAAACGCTCCCGCAACCGCAGCTTTTCATTTTGAATTGTTAGAGAAAGGAACTTTACGGCAACGGGTACTCCTCCTAAGAGAGTATCTTTGGCTCGGTAAACCCGTCCCATTGCGCCTGACCCTATCAACTCCACCAGCTGATAGCGATTATCGAGTAAGCGTCCATTATTTGTATCGGTCATGTTAATCAAGCTCCGCTACCGTGGAGCATACATCGAATGCGTACGGGAAAAATCCACACCCTGCCCCAGATGAACAAGACTGACGCGGACAATAGCCACGCCAAATAGGTAAAAGCCAACTGGCTGATGATGCCATCCCTGTTTTTCCTGCACCCGCCCAAAGCCAGTGAGGGACACCCAACCTCCTCTTCACAATGTAAACTACCCACACCAAGCTTAAGCTATGGTGTGGGCTTCCAGTCTGATTGGGGAATGCCTCAACTTAGACTTGCGTCCCAGTTTTGGTCTTACTTCCCCTCCACTAGCAGAGACGGCTGTTCCATCCGCCTTTTGCATTCTGATGCCTTCAGCTCTGATATTGGTTGCAGCATTACCATCTCTATCGTCATGGGTGCCACAAGAGGGACAATTCCAGTGTCTAACATCTAGTGGCAACTCATCAATAATCTGGTAATAGCAATTAGAGCTGAGCTTAGAACTAGGGAACCATCTATCAATCTCTACCAGAAGGCCACCTTTTTTTTCTAACTTGTAGGCAATCAACTTGGTAAACATTCCCCAGCCAACATCAGATATTGCTTTCGCTAAATTGTGGTTAGGTTCGCCCAGCGTGCCCCAAGCGCATACCATGCCTTTGACATGCAGATTTTCTCCTACGACAACTTGGTTTTCATTGACGAGCTTACTTGAAAGCTTATGCAGAAAATCCTGACGTGAGTTGCTAACCCGTTCGTCTACTCTAGCGACAACCTTTCTATACTTTTGCCTTGACTTACTACCTTTTTGTTTTCTGGCTAACTTCTGTTGCTGGCGCTTCAGATTCTTTTCTTGCTTTGCTAAGTGCTTGGGATTGTCATACTTATATACTTTATTGCCATTGCTAACGATTGCGAAGTTAGTCAATCCTAAATCAATGCCGATTACTTTGCCTTTTGTTGATTTACTAGGATTTCCCCCTTCTCCCTCAGTCATAATAGATGCAAAATCCTTTCCTGATGCCTCTTTACTAACTGTTACAGTCTTGATTTTCCCCTCAATATATCGGTGAATTTTTGCCGCAACAGTACCTATCTTTTTTGGTATATCGATCCCCCCCCCCCGGGGGGGCCGACGAAAAGGGGGGGGGGGGGGGGGGGGGGGGTGGAAGAGAATAAAAAAAAAA
>NZ_JBHFNP010000069.1:0-3030 GCF_041929235.1 Microseira sp. BLCC-F43 | reverse complement strand
GAATCCCCAGCTATAAATTCATCTGCCATGCCCGCAGGTCATACCAGCGAAGTTCCGTTTGCCCCGCACCCACATCTTCTGTCGAAACACGTAAGTATCTAAACCCTCCCCACAGGTTTAACAGCAAAACCCGCTCGTTAGAAGTGGGTTTAATCCGAATGGCTTGCCACAGGGGCAGAAAAAATTGAGTATTAGACGAAGCCTCAACCGTCCAGTTAGCCTCCCCTCCATCCCACCCTGCGTTCATCCGCAAGCCAATTAAAACTTCCAGATACACCCGATTTAAAGTTTGTCCAAAATCTGCCTGAATCCACCCTTTGTTGCCACCGCCATAAGTTCTGCCCCAAGTAGTTGCAGTTGCGGTATTGCCGTCAGCGATCGCTCCCAAATTTCCCGGCGTATCTCCGTTCCAGTTGCCTGCGGTAAAGGCGACTCCCGATAAACTCACTGGGGTGAAGCTACCGCCAACAACAGTAACGGGAGTGATTGCGCCAAAGCCAACAATCGCCATCGCTAACTCCAATCAAAGCAGAGTAGCAAACCAGTACCGGAAGAGGTGAGAGCGTGAAACGCACCCGTATGAATTATCGGGCCTTCTTCCACCCACCCTTGTCCGGGTGCAAGCGGTACTCCCGTAGTTGCAGTCACGGTACTATCAAAGCCAAGCACCACAGTAGTCGTTGCACTGGGAGGATTAAATAGCATTGCTCGCTTGCGGTTGGCGTTAGCCACTAAAGCGCTAGCAACGGTGTTAGTTACAGAAGCAGTTGAGTGAGTACAAGCACCTGCACTGGTAATAGCTGAAGGAGTTGCTTGAGGTGCGATGTTAAATAAAGCCATATTTTTAGATCGCTAAGTTTTTGGTTGCTGGTAATCTTGAAGTGATTTAATTAAAGAATCGTAGTTAGATTGAGTAACCAGCCTAACTTTTGGAATTGTTCCATAAGCTTGATCAAACTCTTCTAACTCTTGCATAATTTATTTAACAATCAATTCATACTTGCTAGGGATTTCCACTTGAAAGTCTTTCTAGTATTTGATTAGTTTTGCTATCAATTACACTAATTGTCTCCCAGAAAGGTGGCGGCAGCTCTCCCGTGTATCGCCACACGGTGATGTGAGCTTGCTGGTGCCAGCGAGGAACAGAAGCTGTTAGTTTCCAAGTTCTAGGAGTTAGAGCGGGGAAAAACACCAACTGCTTTTTATTGGTTGCATGTTGGTACAGCGGTATTCGCCAACTAGCTACTTGTACCGCTCCTGAAGGATCGAGCGCAGCCGGTGCAGCAATTGATTGATTCAAATAACAGCCTAATTTCCACCAAGGCTTAGCAACTGGATTGTGAAATCGTGCTGCCATAATCCGACTGCGGCGAAATACAGGAACATCGAAATCTGGAATTGCTAACCGCCCATGCTCTGGATGCAATTGTGCTAAAACAATTTCAAAGTGTTCTACCTCCCAAAAGTCGCTGTTCGATAAATCTACGTCATTGAAAGAACTCATCGATAATTAAACAGTCATAGAGGCAATTGATTGTCGTCCAATTGCCAAGTAAGCCCGTCCGTTTTCGCCCAACCTAGTTTGCCCTTGTGCCCCGTTAAAAAGCGAAGTAAACAAAAGTATTAAATCGTCCAAACCTTCACTTGTAGTGGCTATGCCTACCGGAACTCTAAAGTGCGATTGTCCACCCGTAGCATCGTAGTAGCGAATCCACCTGGTATCCCAAGGAGTGCGTTGAGGCTCTGGGTTTGCATCGCCAAAGTACCAATTGATTGTTGCTAAAGGTATTCCGGCAGTTCTAGCACTTAACGGCGCGCTGTTTCCTGGTGCTGTCGCTAACCCGTTAATTGCCGCAAGACCACCGATTGCAGCAATAGAACGCTCGGAAGCAGAGACGGTAAGAATAGTGTTGGGTCTAGTAACGGAGTGAACAAAGTACGTAGTTCTAGGCGGTCGTGCGCGATACGGTCGGTTAGCTTCGCGAGTGCGCTGTGCCCGAAGTTGTTCCCTACGTCTTGCTATACGCGCTCTTTCTTCAAGTTCGGCAGCAGTGAGTATGCGGCCCATAAACTTTATTGCTCAAATATTTGGAATAAATCCAAAATAACCAGAATTAAACTGGTTTTTTAAGACAGGAAGGGTTAAACCGTTCATGTGGTTTTTTAGAAGTTACAGCTAGTCGATCAATCCGCGACCGGAATAGCCGCCGCGTCCGTAGAGAATTAGGGGTTGCTGCATTCCCCTGATGATTAGAGTGCTAAGGACAAACCTCACATCAGCGATTGGTCGTTCCCTTGGCATTCTTTGCAACCTACCCAGAACGGGTTTAGATGGCGGCAAGGTAGGATAGCGTTCGTTAGGTTCTTCATTGGCGATGTAATTCATGTTTCCCCATTCGGGAGTATGGTTTTGAACTTCTAAGACCTTTTCTATAACTCGTTTGCCTTCATCTTTATTTCGGCAAAGTAATTGCAATTGGTAACCCATTTCCCAATCGCAATAAGACACCATATCTTTACCTTTTTTCCAAATAAATCCCTCGCTAGAGCCAAAATTAGATTTGATGCGATTGGCGTAACTGCGTGCTTGGGATTCAGAAATATCGTTGTCAGAACCAGCGTCCATCAACCGAAAGCTGATTCTGCCATCAATAGGATTAAACCCTTCAGCTACATCGCTCAAGTCTTCTACAAACCACAATGTAATTTGCGGCTTGTGACGGCGGCGAGTTGAGTGACGAAAAGATTCGCTAAATACTTGGTTTCCTTTATTTAACTTGTTAAACAGTTCTATTCTTAAGTTGACAACTGAAGCACTATCATTATCCTTAACCAAGCCAGCTTTTTTTAAACTAACCTCGCTGGGAACGTTGCGGATATCTTCAATTATTTCCGGCACATCAACATCGCGAAATAATTGATTAACTTCCTGATTGTGAAGTAGGCGATAGACAGATTGTAAGTGGTCAAAATCATTCATGGTCGTTCACATTTATGGTCCTTCAATTGTAAAAGTTTGAGATTTAGTTT
>NZ_JBHFNP010000068.1:0-2546 GCF_041929235.1 Microseira sp. BLCC-F43 | reverse complement strand
GCGGTTTTTGCCATCAATTTCATT
This sequence comes from Microseira sp. BLCC-F43, assembly GCF_041929235.1. Classification (NCBI taxonomy): domain Bacteria; kingdom Bacillati; phylum Cyanobacteriota; class Cyanophyceae; order Aerosakkonematales; family Aerosakkonemataceae; genus Microseira; species Microseira sp. BLCC-F43. The sequence goes on along the minus strand of NZ_JBHFNP010000068.1, from coordinate 2,522 downwards.
ACGATGTCGGAAACCACTTGGGGAATCGCTGGTACAACCTCGCGTGGGGGAGTCGGTTTGCGGGCAATGTGACAGTGGACTAACTCCATCGCATCGTTAGATACAAAGGGAAGTTGCCCTGTCAGTAATTCGTAAAAGGTAACACCCAACGAGTAAAAATCGGTGCGGTAGTCGATACCCCGATTCATCCGTCCGGTTTGTTCCGGGGACATATAAGCTAGCGTTCCTTCCAAAACGTTAGGGTTAGTAATCTCCTGGGTTTCTCTAGGTAAGAGGGAGGAAATGCTAAAGTCAATTAGATTGACCTGCTTAGTTTGGGGGTTAATCAGAATATTCTGGGGCTTGATATCTTTGTGAATAACTCGGTATGAATATAGTCCTTCTATAATTTGGATAATTTGAATCGCGATCTGGAAAAATTCCTTGAGGGAATCAGAACATTTTCCCATGCCCTCCCCATTCCCCGATTGGTTCATTTCTTCAAACAGGGAAATACAGCCATTGTCTTCCATCACCAGAGCAAAACCATTTCCGTGGTTTTCCAGACTTAAATGTTTGACCACTCCTGGTAAATCAAGATTTTTAGCAATGGTATATTGATTGCGAAACTGCACCAGTTCATTAAAGGTCGGATACTCAGACTTAAGTAGTTTGAGCACCACAGGTTTTTGGTTTGTTTCAGAAACAGCGCGATAAACCAGGGTTCTGATACCAGAGTGGATCTGAGTAGTAATAGAATAACCGGGGATTTTAATCATAGTTAGCAAAAGGCTACAATAGGAGTTTTATCATAAATGAATCGTTGGTGACAATTTAAGCCTGTATGGGGTAAAGGTAGCTTCGCTGCAACGAAGTGGCACTCTTGTGGAGTCCTGCACCCAGCCCCCAGCGAGCAATCGCTCTCCCACATGAAATTCAAACCCCCAAATATTAGCTGGATTCCGTTTCTCCACTTCGTTGATGACAAAGTGCGACGTTTGCACCCGCCCCCATCTTGCCGCCGCTGATGGGACCAATGCCAAAGTTTCCACTTTGCCGGTAGACTTCGCCAGCCATGACTATTTTCCTTTCTGAAAGGTGAGGTCTTATATCAGTTTTAGCCTATTCCTCCAAACAAAATAATTATGGACAGCATTGCCAAAAGCTGAACTAGGCGGCAACGATGGTGACAGCAAGACTATTTATCCAAGGGTGTGGCAATACCCGCAACCAAATGAGCACACCCGCTATGCTGGGTCTCTGATGCTGTCAGTGGTGGAACTGGTTCACTATCTAGTGTTTGCGACTCAGCTTGCTGTCGCGTATGCATTTTACCACTTTTCTGACTCCTACTCTGGGCGTTGCGCTTCGCTATTCCTGGTTATGATGGCTCCTGTATTTCAAGTGCTTGCTGGAGCAATACCAGTCCTGATGCATGAATTTGACACTCTCATGGAAGACACCCGATCAGATTCTGCGGACAGAGAAGACTTAGGTTTTTGCCAAAGTCTAACTCTCGCTACGGTTGTCTAGCAAACTAAACCCCGTTGTTGTAGAGCTTGCCTGATTGTTGACAGAGGTAGTCTAGCAACGCTTGAGTTTCGGCGTCGGGGCGTAGTAAAACTTGCTGCACCCCCATAATATTTTTAGCTTTAGCCATCGATCTGGCCTGCGGTAATAGTTGATTTACTTATACTATGTAAGCGGTGTTAATCAGTGGTGACAAATCGACAAGACTATGCTGCTGCAAAAAGACTACCAAACTCATAATCACGTTAAATTTTTGGTTAATTATCACTAGGTATGGATTCCCCAGCGACGTAAAAAGGTTTTAGTTGGGGATATAGCAACAAGGCAAGAGACAAATTTTCCTCGACTTAGCGATAGAGAAGGGTTGGGATATCCTCGCTTGAGAGGTTGCTCCCGACCACGTTCACTTGTGAGTGAGCGTTAAACCTGTCGTACCCCTCACCTAGTTGTTAAGGCGTTTAAAGGACGCTCTAGTTACTATTTACGCAAAGAATTCCCCGAATTAAAAAAGCTGCCGTCCCTTTGGACTAACAGCTATTTTGTCAGTACTGCGGGAAACGTTAGTAGCGAGGCGATCAAGCGCTATATTGAAGCTTTGCACCACCGATAGATACTGAAATACCACAAAGTTAAAACCGCTCGTGTCGCTTCCCTCTGGGCACTAAAGTGTCTGAGGAACCCGCTTCCCGTGTTTTCTGATGAATGCCGGGGTGAATAGGGATGTTATTTAAAGGTTGAAACGGCTGTTTTTTTTCTCGAAAAGTCGAGGGGCTTTTTTGGCGAAGTACAAAGCTAAGACTTTGACGGTGCAACCCACAGCGCCAGCTCTATACTGTGAAACTCCCTATCGCCAATGATAACTAACTTATACTTTAGAGTAGATCTACCAAAACCTTTGGGTTTTAAAATAAAACCTTCAAATCAAGTTCCCTGTAAGAACTGTCGATACTTTTCGGGTAACTTTTATCTGAAATGTGCGGTACATCCTGGTACAGTCCTCACCAAAGAAGCGA
>NZ_JBHFNP010000067.1:0-92597 GCF_041929235.1 Microseira sp. BLCC-F43 | reverse complement strand
TCCATAAGGTCTGTCACAAACAGGCACACACAGGCAAACGTTCTGAGAAGCTGGAGGCTTGAGCCGGATGATGCGAAAGTGTCAAGTCCGGTTCTTAGGGGGGAGAGATGCGGCGACGCAGTCTCTCCTACCCGGCAACTACGCACTGCGGGAGATAAAAGATTGGTGCGATAGTCGCAAGTGCTTGATAGATAGATGCTCTTTGGAGAAAGAGTACATCATTCCAGCAAAAGCCAAGTTTCCCAAGGAAATCAATCAGCTTAACAACTGGCCCAAAGCCAAGAAGGAATTTGCAAAAATAGGTGAGGTTCCTTCTCAAGTTATTCAGCAAGGAATTAAGCAATTGTATCGGGGATGGGAATACTTTCAGGAAAGGGGGTTTGGGTTTCCCAGATTCAAGAATAACGGGCAATTTAAGTTTTTGCTGTTTCCCCAATTTAAGGATAATCAATTATGGGGAGCGATTTTCGGATTTAATGAGACGTTATATCTGCCGGAGTGCTTATGAATTCTCCTACAGCAACCCTACTCATTTCTTGCCCAGACCAACGAGGATTGGTAGCAAAATTTGCCAATTTCATCTATGCCTATGGGGGCAACATCGTTCATGCCGATCAGCATACCGATTTTGCTGCCGGACTGTTTCTGACGCGCCTGGAATGGCAGTTAGACGGGTTTGGTCTGTCCCGTGAATTGATCGGTCCTGCTTTCAATGCTATTGCCCAACCCTTGCAAGCAAACTGGCAACTTCATTTTTCTGACACCGTGCGCCGAATTGCTATTTGGGTAAGTCGTCAGGAACATTGTTTGTTAGATTTGATCTGGAGACAGCGAGCGGGCGAGCTACCGGCTGAAATTAATTTGATTATTAGCAATCATGCCGATTTACGCGAGATCGCAGAACAATTCGGCATCGACTATCACCACATTCCGATTACAAAAGAGAACAAACTTGAGCAGGAAGCCAAACAGTTAGAACTGCTACGACATTATAACATCGATCTGGTTGTTCTGGCTAAGTATATGCAGATTCTTAGCCCTAGTTTTATCGAGCAATTTCCCAATGCGATCAACATTCACCATTCATTTCTACCTGCGTTTGTGGGGGCAAATCCTTACCAACAAGCGTATAAACGGGGAGTTAAAATTATTGGGGCAACGGCTCACTATGTAACTGCCAACTTAGACCAAGGGCCGATTATTGAGCAAGAAGTAGTGCGGGTGAGCCATCGAGATGAAGTGGCAGATTTGATTCGCAAAGGCAAAGATTTAGAGCGAGTGGTGCTATCAAGAGCCGTGCGATCGCATTTGCAAAATCGAGTCTTGGTTTACGGCGATCGCACGGTGGTGTTTGAGTGAACTTGTTGCCAAAAGCGAATCGCTTTTAACTCCCAACTGAGCTTCCTTGTTGCAGTTGGCGCAGGGCGTTTTCGGCTTGTTTAACTCCCTCGTTTTGGCCTTGACTTTGAAATAAATCGCGGGCTTTTTTAAACGATGCGATTGCTTCGCCGGTAAATCCGGCTTTCGCCAAAGCGACTGCCAAATTATAGTGCGCGGCTGCTTCGCGGGGAGCAATTTCAATCAGGCGACGATAGGCACTTACGGCTTGGGAAAAATTTTGCTGAAGCAGCAAAACTTCACCAATCCCTGCCTGTGCTTCAATTAATTTATCATCTAATTCTACCGCTCGCTGATAAGCGGCTAAGGCTCTGGGCAAATTATTCTGCTGGCGCAGAATCTTGCCCATTTGCAATTGAATGTCAGCGTTGCGCGGTTCGAGTCTAGCAGCGCGTTCTAAAGCGGATAATGCTCCACGTTGGTTGCCTTTTGCGATTAAGGCATAAGCCAGTTGTAACCGTAAGCGGCTGTTATCAGGATCGATGCTGACCGCTCGTTCTAACACTTCGATGGCGTCATCATACCGCTTGAGTTGCATCAATGCGGCAACGATGGACTGGCGGATTTCAACACTTCTAGGCTGAAGCCTAATGGCGCGTTCGTAGACTCTCAAAGCGCCTTGATAATCTTTCTGGCGGAATAATACCGCGCCCAGTCCCAAAAAAGCTTGAGTGTTGCCCCTGTTGAGTTCTGAAGCACGCCGATAGGCATTTGCCGCCGCGACATTGTCGCCTAAGTTAGCAAGACTGTATCCCAAGGCATAGTGAAACAGATGGTTGTTGGGTTCGAGGGCGATCGCTTGTCGATATGCGTTGACAGCTTCCTGGAATTTGCCCTGACGCGCTTGTATAAATCCTATAGCGGAAAAGATGCGGGCATTGTTACGCTCTAAGTTAGCAGCCTGTTGATATACCGCTAAAGCTGGGGCGAAGTTACCAGCTTCTGCCAGCTGACGCCCTTGCTGCAATAAGCGATCGAGTTCGGAGGTAGGTTGTTGGGGAGTCGGGTTAAGTAACCGACGCTGTGGTTGCAAAAATTCTTCGGGTTCTTCGGGTTCTTCGGGTTCCGCGATGCTATCACTATTTACAAACGGTTGATTTGCCAGGGCAAGTTGCGGACAACTTAATGCCACCCCTGCCAATAACAGCCAACTGACTGCGAACAAGAGCCGCTTTTGCATGGTCTATATCCCTTGTGTTTGGAGCCATTCCTAGATTGTTGCTATGCCTTGGATATTTAATCAGGGATTGCTCAATTTGGGAACTGGTTGTTGCCAACAAAGTTTAATCGGTGCTTAAACAGGTTAGAGGAATTGTAATGATTGTAACCACAACTGATGTGATTCAAGGCTCGGAAATTCAATCCTACTTGGGTCTGGTGACCGCTGAGGTCGTCTATGGCACCAACGTGTTTCGGGATTTCTTTGCAGGTATCCGAGATGTTATAGGCGGGCGTACCGGCAGCTACGAGGAAGTTTTCCAGAAAGGTCAGCGGGAAGCGATCGCCGAACTGGAACGACGCGCCCAACGTCTCGGTGCTAATGCCGTTGTTGGTGTTGAAGTTGATACCGGCACGATCAATGTCGATCAAAACGGTTGCTTATTGCTAATCACTGCAATTGGTACTGCTGTCAGAGTACGCTAAACAACGTCTAATCAAGCGGAAGCCAGGTTTTGTCCAAAAACCTGGTTTCTTCAGGATTTACGCCTAGAAACCGGGTTTCTATGCAAAATTTACGATTCAACTATTTTACTGAAGCTGAAATTTAAGTTGATCAAAAAGTAAATTGTTAATAGGCGATGTTGCGAGAATGGGATGCTTAATACCACCCCAAATACTACCCGATCGCACGCGGTACAAAGCTAATAATTCAGGAATTTTAGGGGAAATAAACACTTCTGGAGGTGCAAGTTGATCGAGGGATCGCGCCCGCTGGTACTGAATTGATTCTGACAAAGCAAGATCTAGATGTTTAGCAAGGATATCTGAGGTTTCTTTAGCCCGATCGAGTAACAGAATATAGTGAGGCGGATTAGCAACTGGAACTAAAGTTTTAAAACAGGTTTCATCAAGGTTTAATAGCTCTAAAATATGTCGCACAAAGCTTTCTTGTAGCTTTTCACCCACTAGATCGCTGATGGCTTCATGTCGTCCTAAAAACTCTAAACAAGGAGTGTGGCGATACATACCTGTCACCCGGACGCGATCGCCAATTCGATACCGATACAACCCTCCCTTTTGCGACAAAATTATAGTATAGTCCTGCCCGATACTGAGTTCGTGTAACTCGTGCAAGGAACCCCGATCGTCTTCAAACTCGAAAAAGACTTCATCCAGCACTGGAACATACCCGTTAGCTTCTAGCAACGGAATCGTCATTGGGGCTTCCGTTGCTAGCAAACCTTTACCCTGAACTAATACATCGGGAAATTGCGATCGCAACCCTTTAGCCCCATCTGCTGCATTGGCAGCATCCCAACAGGAAATTAGCTTTAAATTAGACCAAAGTTGCCTCCAAGGAATCTGATGTTCAGTCAGCAGTTGCCGGCGTTCATCTGAGATTTTTCCCTGTAATTCTTTTCGCAATAATTCCTGATTATCCTGAATGTAGTTTAAATGAATTTGGAGAAAGCTGGGACTCCAAATAGAAATGATTTCGAGTTGTTCTGCCTGCAATAATGCTAGAGAAAGCTGATGTTTAAAGCCCTCGGGATCGTGCAGGCGATCGAGTTTCTTTGGTATCACCAACCAAGGTCGCAGTAACCAGCGCAACCAATTATCTAAGTAATCCAAGTCATCTTGCAAAGAAAGAGAATTTTCTGGGTCAGAGTCTGGTAAGTTTAACTGTGGCGAAATGCAGGCATAGAGTTTACCAGTTGAGAATTTAGGGCCATTTTTAATTAAGTCGTGCGCCCAGACACAAAACATTTGATTGAACGATTTTCGCAGCGATCGCGTGTAAGGAATCCATTTAACTGCACCGCTACTCCCAGAGGTTTTTTCATAAAACAAAATGGGTTCTGGTGTAAGTGGAATTCGCTTACGTTTAGAATTTTGTTCTCCTAAAATCCAAGGTTGAAGCTTGTCATAATCAACGATTGGGACGCGCTGCCAATCTGCTACAGACTGAATTCCCAAGGATTTGCCATACTCGCTTTGAATCAGGCGATCGCAAATATCGCGCCAGACAAATTCTTGGGTTAATTGAGGGTTATCCAATGCTTGATAAAATCCCTGGAAAGTTGGTGCAAGAAGTTGTCCAAAGAGTTGAATTAACTGACGCATTATTTCACCCTTTGATTGGGATAAAGGTTAGTGATAACAGGTATATAAACGCCATCTTCAATTACTACACCGGGGGCAAGATGCGATCCTGCACCCACAAAGGCATCATTACCAATTTTGACTTTTTTGACATATAACATTAAGTCTTGTTTCCGAGGTTTAATAACGTGAGAATAAATGCCAACTCGATGTCCAATTACAACGCGATCGCCTATTTCTAACAAACCGCGATCGGCTATTTCTAGTCCTGGTGTCCAGTACACATTTCGCCCTACCTTCGCACCCCACAAACGCAACCAACCGGAAAATACCCCTGGAATCAGTTGCAACACAGCCTCTAAAGCTGGAATTGCAATATAAATAACCTGAATTTGATGGCTACCCCACCAAGGACTATACTCCTTTCCTTGTAAATAACTAATGCCCTCTCGAAGCGGATACACCCGCTGATGCAATCGGTAAACTAAAACAGGTAATCCGTAAAGAGAAAACAATACAGCCAAAACGCTGAGGATGCTGGGTGAATGTGCAAAATAGATCAGCGATCCGCCTGTTACCAATAAAACGATAGCAGGAAAAAATAAAATAATTTTACTCAGCAGTGTCATAAAAAAGGAAATAAAAGCTTTTGAGTGAAAGTTAATGAGGTTGCGGTTCCGATTTCGGTTGGCAATTCACTTTCTTCATAATAAGTTCCATGCAACTTATCCCAAAGTTTCAGATTTGCACCGTAATTGCGATCGGGAAACTGGCTAGAATGATGCCATGCGTGATCCTGTGGCAGAATCAACCAAGGAGATAAATAACGGTAAAGCCAACTGTTTGAGGGAATGGTTAGTTGGCTGTGTCGCCATAAATCTAGGGCAGAAGTTAAGCTAACTCCTAAAAGATAGCCTGCGGGATCGGCTAGCAAGTACAGAAATAGCGTATGAACCCACAGATAAACAATGAGAAAGCTTGCCCAAATGGTGTTACGAGATGTTCCCAAAACATCTAAATCAGTCACTGTATGATGCACTTGATGGACGGGCCAAAAAAAAGTATGCAACAGGCGATGATTCCAATAATAGAGATAATCAACCGCAACAAAGCTGAGAAGAAAGCTGAAAACCAGAGGCAGATTAAGGCATTCTTTTGGCATCGGTAAACGATAACGATCCAGTTGATAAATCAACGTAACTTGCAGGAGTGGAATCAGCATTCCTTGCACAAACAGTCCAGCGCTGTCTAATAACCAATCTTCCAGAGGTTTTGCTTGGAGTTTAGTTCGACCAGATTTATCGAAGATAGTCCATCCAACCAATCCGATAAAAGCAACAAAAACTATAACTTGTACAAAGCTTTGCATAGCAAAATCTTAGACCCAAAATGTAACTTTAACCGATTTATCGGCTAGTTGTCGGGGATCTTGTCCAGACGCGATCGCATCTCGAATAGACTCTACAAACACATGAATCGTATCAGCAGGCGTGTGAGAAAAGTGGGTTCCGTATTTGGCGATCGCTTCCCCTTGAATGCCCAAAATTTTCACATCCTGCTGAATAATATATTGTGCTGTCCATCGGATAAACGGACGTGCTAGTTTATTCCAAATGCCATAGTTATAAGTAACATCCGTGTAAACTAGCGTTGAATTTTCAGTTTCGGGAATCGATTGACTGGTAATGAATAAATGGCGGTTGTTTCCCATCTTGTATTCTACGCAGGTAATATTCGGCATATAAAAGCGATCGCTATGTTTAATTTTAGCACCCTGCCGATTGAGAAAACGACTATACCATCCTAGATTGCTCGTTTCATTACTATACTCCACCAAAACAGAACCATTTTTCCGCTCTACCATCATTTCTAACTTTTGTTGGCGATAGTTGCGGAAAACGCCTGGATGCACGAAGGCAGTATGGGGAATATCAATAAAGTTTTCTACACAATTAGTAACATTATTGCTAAAACGATTAATTACTCGTACTGTTTCCCATCCTGGATCTTGATAATGAGGCATGGAAAAGGGATCGAAATGTTCGTTAGGATTGTCAATTAACCTCACATAAACATAACCATCTTGCTCTTTTGTTGGATAACACTTTGCTCTACGCTGCTGGGAAATTTTGAACGAATTTCCTTCAGAAGGAACGGCAATAACATTGCCATTTCGATCGTACATCCAGCCATGATAAGGACATTGCAATGCGCCGTTACAAATCTTTCCTGCGGATAGGCGACTACTGCGATGCAAACAGCGATCGCGCAACGCCACTGCTTGTCCATCTTCTCCCCGAAAGATTGCTAGCCATTCTCCTAAGAGCGATCGGGCTAACACCGTGTTAGGTTTTAATTGGTCGCTCAATGCGACAATGTACCAGAAATCTGCCAATTGCATAACGTTAAATACTCGAACAGAAGACATCATCTATCTAGTTGGCAAATTTCAACATTGGCTGTAAGGTCAAGTTGACAAGCTAACCGGGCATTGGGACGATCGGGCGCTAAGGTATCCAGCACTTCCTGTTCATCGACCTTAGCAGCAGGAATATCACCAATAACTTCAACTAAGCAAGTTCCACAAATTCCAGTCCGACAGCCAAACAATACAGGTGAATTCTGAATAGTTAGATGTTCGGATAAATTTTGATGTGGTTGTAAAGTAATAGGCGGATAATCAGTTCCGGGAAAGGAGATTGTATATAAATCAGACACGAGCAAAATCCTGCCGTTCAAAGCGTTGAAAAGAACTTTTTTGAGTAGCCAAATATTGGGAAATTGAATTAGATGCCATCAGTGACATTTCTCGATTGCGTTTCCACAGATAATCAAGTTTTTCAACATACACTTTATAAGATGCCATTGCTTCCTGATGCGTTAAATAACTGCGGTGCAATCCCTCTGATTCTTCGGTAAAACAGCGCCTCATCATGTCTTTAGCCTCTTTTTCGGTTAAGTTGAAAACGGGCGATCGCAACACGCGATAAATTTTGCCATACAGCGCCGGATCGTACCAAAAAATCCCATTAATTGCCGCCGAAAAGTGAAAATGATCCCTTTGACATCCCCATAACCCTAAATTTGCCACCAACTTTTCAAAAGCTGTTGGTGGTGCAAGGCAAGTGACAACATCGTGAGATAAAATTGTCGAACTATTAAAATGAAAGCTTTCATCTAGAAAGTGATAGTAAGAAATTTTAGCAGGAATGGGTGCTAAGTCTTGCTGAGGATGTTTTTGATAATAGTTGCTGAGTTTGTGCTGAATTAATTTACCATTCAATGTCCGCACTCCTCTGACTGTAAAATACTGACAAGCCAAAAAAGTATTATTCGCAGAAATTAACCCAAAGTATTGGAGTTGAATCTTTTTCCACCAAGTTTTCAACGCATTAGTATCAGCATAAACCATTGTTTCAGTAAAGGGACTCCGCATCGGGTAGGTAAAAATCAGTTCTCCAAACAAAGCTTGTTCAACTTGTTTGGCAATGGTGCGGAATGCATTAATATGGGCGCGTTCTTGAGAAGATTCTAAATCCAATGTATCGCAGATTAAGCGGAAATCTTCACGAGCGTAAAGTCCAGTGGCGCTGGTTTGATTGAAAAAGATCGTGGCAATTTCAGCGGAGACAATTTGCGAGTAGTAAGCTACCCAATAAAGCTGATTCAAAATTAGGCGCTGATGTGGGCTGGATTGCTCCCATAAAGGCGTACCATAGAGTAAAGAAAACTCCTCTGGATTCCAATACTCATTTTTACAATCTTCATAGCAAAACTTTTCCACTGCTTCATCCATTAAAGCTGTATGGTCTTGCTGTTTGTTGCGTTTATAATTAATTTGCAACTTGCGATCAATTGTTGTACGATCTAATAGTTTATTTTCCATATCAAAGGTTTAAATTGGGTTGACACACTGATGAGCAGGTAAGGGGACAAAAGCACCTCGATCCTCTAAAGCTTGAACGATCGCATCTGCTGATTTTCCCCGCATTAGCGATCGCAATAATTGTAACCTTGTTCCGCTATGAGTTTCCGTATCCAACTCTTCTAGTATTTGGATTTTTTGCGATCGCGAAAGATCTCCTTTCACCTGTGCGATCGCAGCTAGTACGTTTTGCGGGCCAACCTGTACCATCATCAGAAATCTTGCTAACAGTTCAATAATTAATGTTTGACTAGATTTTGAAATCGGAATTTCCTCAAACAATAAACTTCCCGTTGCATGATGGCGTGCTTCTACGTCCAAAAAACTATAAAAAACCTCTGCCAGCACTTGATGGTGACATTCCTTTGCGAGTCGGCGGTAATGACTTAAACCCCACCCTTCTAACACCACTTGCAGCACAAATAACAACACGGTTTTATCCGTACCTTCAACAACTTCTGCTAATAAATCCAGAAACGGATCGTTACTACCTGTTAATTCAATTTCTGGCAAGAAACAACTAATTTGACTTAAGTGGGTTGCTTCATCCGCCACAAACAATCCGTACAGCATTCGTTCTTCAATTGTTTCTGCTAAAAGCACCATCTTTGCCATATAACCAACGCCTGCATTCTCAATGTAATAGGCTTCTTCTAATAAGCTGCGATTGGCAAGTTGAAGAATAGCAGACTGTTCGGCATCATTCGCTGCTTGAAAAACTTTGACTCGATCCAGGTTAAAAAATTCAGCTTCCCAATAATGGAAGTTTAAGCTGACTGTAGGACTTCCTTGATTCGGCAATGCTGCCGTCAAAACCCGCCTTAATCGATCGTTAGGGGTCGCATGAGGCAAGTTTAATCCAGCAATTTGATATTCTGATAAAGTGTGAGTCATGCTAGAGTACTAAAGAGGTCGGTGGATAGTTGCGATCGCTATTTTCTAAATTATCAACAGATTCCCAAGTTTTCCAGGTAAGCGCTTTCTGGCGGTTAACGTGCTGAATAAATTCTAGAATTGAGCGATCGGCTTTTGTGGGAGTTTTAAGGTCAAATTGAATCGTCTGAAAAACTTGTGTATCCCCCTTGGCAAAGTAATTACCAACCTGCTGCGTTAACCATAGTAACCCCCGGTTAATTCCCCATCCCAAACATCCATCTCTCTTCGGTGTAATTAAAACCGTTTGTCCCTCAGTTTTACCCCCCTCGATCGTTCGCAGTGCAAATACAATATAGAAGTGCAAAAAATCTGGGCCTAGCGTTACTGTTCCCGTGCTGCCATACCAATAACACATACTATAAGTAACTTCATTTTGGTAGAGAGGACGAATCAAACGAATTAACCAAGAATCATCACCTCCCTTTGTTGTGTTGCTAAAAGCGATCGCATTAGGATTCAATTCTTTTGAATCAAATACAATTTCTAGAGGCAGATTGTGGACTGTATTAAAGTGATGAGCATCGATCGCATTAATCAACAACACATTAGCATGACAATTTTTAATAAACCGAGTCCCTAAAATATAATCGCAATCTGCCTGTTCTAGTTCCGGTACAAAAGGAAGCAAATAGGGCTTTTCTTCTCCCACCCAAACCCAAATCAGACCATACTGTTCCGCCGTATGCCAAGTTTTGATAGAGACAGGTAGGGGTTTTTCCAACGAAGGAATATCTACGCAAATTCCATTAGCATCATACTTCCAATTATGGAAAAAACAGCGAATTCCATCCCCATCTACCTTTCCTTCTGCCAAATGAGCGCCCATGTGAGGACAATAGGCATCTATCGCCACTACCTGACCGCTAACACCTCGATAAATGGCTAAATTTCTACCCAAAAGCGTGACAGCTTTCACCTTACCAACTTTTAATTCTTTAGAGGGTAGCGCCCAGTACCATCCCTGAATAAATTGCGTTGGATTATTAAATGTTGAATGTGGTTTGTTAAGAGACATAAAAATTAAATTAAAACAGAGTCTTGCACAACTTCTAGCGACGATTCTGCCTCCCACATCCGTTGTCCAGCATGGGTGAGATTTTCATAGCAGATTTCCGTCAAACAAACCAATTCATCCCCGAATCGATAGCCAGGGTTTTTGGTTGTAAAAAATTGAATATGGGGGTTAGCCTGTCGTTCTTGAGGAATTTCAATTAATCCCTCCCGAAGAATTTGGGGAGACTTAAAACGGACAATTCCGGTTGCTTTATCGTAGCGATCGCCATAATATTCTTGTGCCAAACTTGCCATTAAATTTTCAATCAAAACAGGCGCATCTTTATCGTAGCGAGGATAGAATTCTTTCCAAAAGATGGGCAGAAAGCGATATGTACGAAAACCAGAGCAAATTAGGAGCCAGTATAGTTTATTTTCGGCATATTGTTGGCGCAGAAAGTTGACGGCAGTTATCCAAGTTCGAGGCAGGGTTGTACTTGACCAAGCACTGGGATCGACAATCGTATCTCCTGAATAAATAACGCTGATTTTCTCCCCTAAAAACTTCGTTTGACAGAACATTAGGGTTGAAAAACCTTTAAGAGTATTAGTTGTTTCATTTCTTAACAATAACACCCAGTTTTTGCGATCGAGATCGGTCTGGAACCCATCCCAGGTTATGCCTTTAAAATGGCTGTTCATCAGGGTATACATTGCGGTGCGATCGCTTGGGCGCAACTCTTGAACGGGAACCAGCCAACTATTCATCGTTCGGGAAGTACTGAGACTCGGTTTTGGGGAATACTACTAACAGTCTACTGAGCAAATCTGCTGGAGGTTCTGAGCAATGTGACAGATCTCAGAGTGGTTGGTTTAATTCAGTATTCATCCTTGACACTCGGCGACCATCGAGACGGTTCAAGTTGATTAACATAGTGCATATATTGAACTAATGGTTTATCAATGCTGAGGAGTAGCTGCGGATTAAAGCGAATATTGTCGTAAATCTTGCCATCCTCATCTCTGAGCATATAGTAAGCCAAGCGGGTACACAACAATAAGAACTGACTGAGCAAATATCCAACAATACCTTGACGTTTCTCAGTAATGTAAATCGGTTGAATTCGCGTTCTTCCTGGTGCGATCGCAGTGTAAGCATAGATCGTATGAAGCGGAGGAAATAGCCGCACATTTTTCATCATCGTCAGCAAACCAATACAACCGTGTGCATAGCGCATAGAATACTCATAGCTAGACCCTAAAAATCGCTGACCCAACCGTTCGCGCAGCGTTGTTTTAGGAAATTGTCCCCGCATTGTAAAGTCAATTTGCGTCCCTAATTCATTTGTGTGTAAAGATAGTTCCATTTTGATATCTAAATGATGAATAGTCTTCAAATGTTGAGCATCAATTCCATTCATCATACAGATGTGATGATGGCAACTTCTTTCAAAAGCGGTATCAGCTTGGCTGACAATCTCTTTTCCCTTCATTTCGTCAAATTCAACCACTCCTTCCGGTGCTTTAGCATCAGGATAAATCCAAATAAAGCCGTATTTTTCCTCTGTTGCGTAAGCTGGTAATTTAGCTTCAGCAGGAATTTCCGATTGACAAGGAATGTTTTGACAATATCCTGTTTCATCAAACGCCCAATGATGAAATGCACAGCGAATCCAATTTCCATCAACTTGCCCAATTCCTAAATCTGTTCCGAGATGAGGGCAATAAGCATCTAAAGCCCGAACTTTTCCATCTTCACCTCGAAAAATGACTATTTTTTGACCGCACATCTCTACTGATTTTGCTTTTCCTGGAGATAAGGCTTGACTGGGACAAGCAATATACCAACCTTTTGTAATGATATTCCAGTTGTTAAAAATCTGCATAAAAAACCTTTATTTACAAGTGGGTTACATCTACTTTTAACTGATATTGCCGTAAAATTTCCTGACGTTGGCGGATATCCTCTCCATATTGACCGGATAGAACCCTAAATAGCATTTTAGCTAAACAGAAAGAAGCTCGCCAAGAGAAGACAGCATCTTGTAAATCAATATGGCTTGGTTCAAATAAAAAATGTCCGGCTAATCCGATTAACTGCGTCAGGGGCAAGCCTAATAGTAACCAGTAATTTTGCGATTTCCAAATGGCGAAAAGTAAGCCGTAAAAGAAGAGTATGCCGATAATATGAAGGGCGATATTGATGGGGTGCTGGTGTTTGATCACAAAAATATCCCAGTAGTTTGTAAAGGGATGATCGAGAAGGCGATCGCTAATTTTATTTTTCAACTTTGGATAAATTGGAGTCATAAACTATGAGAGCAAAAAGATGGAAATAAAACGGTTCCCAGACGTTCTCGACCTAAGCGATCGCTAACTTGACCCCGACAAACAACTCTAATTCCATTAATATAAACCGCTTCTACAATTTTTTCCGATCCGCGTTTAACCATGCGAGGTTCACCATCTAGAACTGGATCTGATATTTCCACTTGGGGACTGATAGGCTGGTTGAGCGCTTGGGGATTAAGTAAAACCAGATCGGCCCCGGCACCAACTTTGAGAACGCCTGTATCCAGCCTAAACCAACCAGCGGGTTCTCCTGTAACGCGAGCGATCGCAATTTCTGGTGCCAGAAACTTCGTTGCAACTGCTTGCTTGAGCAAAGATAAAGCCCCATCATAGTAACCCAGGTTACGCACGTGAGCGCCAGCATCCGTAAAACCGGGCAAAATATAGGGGTGCTGCATGAGTGCTAAACGGGGTTTTAAGCGATCGTTCGCTCCCGTCGCCACCCAACGCAAATCTGTGTCGTACTTCCGCAACGCCTCAATAAACAAATCTACAGGTTCCTGTTGCTTTTGAGCGGCAACTTCAGCAAAACTTAATCCCTGCCAACTCGTTTCAGGACAGCGCACAATTTCCATTAAATCTAACTGACGATGGAATGATTTGCGCCAATTATTCAGCCATTCCTGGCGAAATTGGCGGCGAAAAGTTTCTAACTCCCATAATTGTTGCCGTTCCTGTCGCGAACCGCAGCTATTTAGTTGTGCGCCTGTGGGGAATTCTTCAAATAAAGGAGTGACAGAACCATCAGAATAAATCGTGAAGGGTTCAGTCAAGGTTTGAAAGCGAACATTTCCCTTAAGCAGGCGGTTCCAAAAATAAAGGAGGGGAGAAAAGATGCGCCATAATTTGCGATCGTGTACGGCATCCAGCGCTGATAAAACTGTCAATCTTAAGGATTTTTGCCCAATTCCTGAACCCAGGCGCAGAATATCTAGAAAAGAGGCCAGCCGTTGTAAATTCGGAGTCACTTGAAAAACTAAATCTCGTTCCCGACAAAGAGCGGCAAGCATAGCATATTCTGGAAATTTAGCGTGTTGTGATGGAATTGTGCAACCGCGCCATTCTCCACTCATGCGATGCCAAGGAAACATATCTATTGAGATACCAATAAATCCCGCTTCTAACACATCTGCGGCGATTTGCTGCATGGTTTTGAGTTCGGTTTCTGAGGGTTGAACTGTTAGGCTTCGTTCCAATCCCATCACATGAGCGCGTAAGGCACTATGCCCAAATAGTGGTGCAACATTGGCACCAAGGGGTAATTGTTGTAAATGTGCTAAATATTCTGCGGGTGTCTGCCAAGAAACCGACTGTTTTAACCATTTCTCAATCAGCCGATGGGAAAGAGTTTCGACTCTCTGAAAAATATCTGCCAGCATTTGCGGTTTACCAACTGCAACAGACAAGCTGCAATTACCAATTACAACGCTGGTAACGCCATGACGAACTGATTCGCTCAATCCCGGTGCAATTTCTAACTCTAAATCGTAGTGAGTGTGAATGTCGATAAATCCTGGTGTTACCCACACCCCGGAAGCATCTACAATTTGATCGGCATTGGGGGGAAGAGAGGATGCGATCGCCACAATCTTACCATTTTGAATGCCAATATCTCCCCGCATCGGTGTAGAGCCTAACCCATCGAAAATTAACCCGTTTTGAATCAGCAAATCTAACATGATTCTTTATTTTTTTAGTTATTATACCAATTCTCCATGAAACTGCGCTTAATATTTTGTAATTATTTGGGCTGAAACCCTTGCAACATATAATAGCTTGTGCAAGAGTATCCGATATAAGTTAAGCTATAGCTGTTCGATTCTTGTCCGTAATTCCATAATATCGGGATGCTGAGTAATGTCAAGGTGAGTAATTCCCCACTCAAAAAAACCTGCTAGAGAAATATAGTGATGTTTTTGTCTCTGCATTTCCTTCTGCAAATCCATTTGCTTTTGAATATCTTTGCCATGAAACCATATTAAATACTGTTTCTGTGTCCAGAAATCCTCTTGTTCAAACTGGTTTTGATACATGGCAAGACTCTCCTCAAATTTTTCAGGTGTGACTGTTTCAACAGCCTGTCTAAATTCGTTAACTAACCCTAAAGCTTCACTTTTACAATCTTGTAGATCCAGTGAAGCAGGAAGTATACCACTATTACCTGTCCATGCAGTTTTGAGTTGTTTTCGTGCTGCACTCATGTTCACCAAGTCACCCGCCCAGCGTACAGATTGGTAAGCTTGCAGGTTCTTGGCGCTACTTTCAATCCATTCTGAAATCAGATCGACTCCTGGAGAATCTTTATGTCCCCACTTAGAAGCTTTAGGATTTTCCTGCTTTTCCTTGCACTTTTCTACCCAATAGGTGTGAATTAAATTAGGATCTAAAAGATAGTTCTCAACACAAGCACGATAAGTTAAAGCAATAGATCTATTACCCGATCTATTACCTAGTTGGAGTAGTTGGCAGCTAGCAGTTGGTTGAACATCGAAATCGCGATCGCGAAAAACAATGTATTTCTGATTTACTGCTTTATTACTAGAGAAGTAGCCTTCGGCAAAGATTGAAAAAGTAAATTTAGTACCAGCAGGTACAATCGTGCATCTATCGCCTGGAATGCCATCGACGACTCTGTTAAGTAACCTATAGTCTAAGCTGGTTTCCTTCCCTTCACAAAAAATTATTTTTCCATCGGTAACAACACTCACAATCACACCTCAATGCGGACAACGGATGCTTCAGGTACTAGCTGCTCCACATAATCCGAGTGGGTGGTAATGATAAATTGATTATTTTTCCCCAACTTAGGTAAAGCTCTCAGCAATGCCTGTTGCATTGGTGGATGTAAATGTAACTCAATTTCATCAATCAAGATCACCGAATTATGAATATTCCAATTGGCAAAGTCCATCAGTATGGGAAAGGTAGCACGCTCCCCTCCAGACATCTCAGAAATTTCATACTGATTTTTACCATCGTAGAGATAAAACCAAGGTTCCCTCATAATATCATCAATCCCCTCTCGTAGCTCTGTACCTTCAAAGCTACGTTCTGGAAATACGGCTTTATAAGCTCGTTCAATTTCAGCATATAAGTCTTTCTGTCCAGGACGCAATTGCAGATCTTTGTCTTTCACATTTTGATGAAATACTCGCCACTTTGATAAGCGATCGCGTAAAATATTATCTGTGATTTCAACTTTATCATCCTGGTTTTCAAGAGTTAGGCTAGTTGAAGTTCTTTGCTCTGTGTACCAAAAAACTGTGCCAACTCGTTCAAACACCTGAAATCCTTCTGAACGAAGTAGTTGCTTGGCATATTCTCGTCCTTTGAATTGAAACAATTCAGCCGCCGTGTTTGCTTGAACTCGCTCACCTTGCCATCTGAGAGATACAATATGTTCGTTAGCAGGAGAAACTGGTAAATTACGCCCTATTTCTTGCAATTTATGGTGAAATTCACGCATTGGAGTTCTGGGGAAGAAAATTGTACTTTTAGAGTAACGTCTGATTCAAACTTTCCCCAATTACGCCCTAGCAATTCATAGTTAAATCCTGCCCATTCCAAGCCAGGAAGTCTCTCTAATCGCCCAGTTGCCACCCCTAGTGTTGCTGCAATTGCCTGTAAAAGACTTGTTTTTCCAGCGCCATTCATTCCTATTATAACTATAATATCTCGTGCTAATCCTGTTTCTGTATCTGTGAAATCAAATACCCTATCGCGAAATTTTTTGAAATACTTTAACTGGACAGATTGAACTTTCATAATTAGTTTATTGGAAGGATAAAGACTATTTGGAGAGAGTTACTTTATCATGGTTTTATAGGCATTTCGACCATAATGCTCAGTTTTAATCCACTGCGATCGCCCCTTTTTCACGCAGCTTCTTAATGTTACCACAATCATCGCGGGAATCCAATGCACCATGTAGAGAGAACCTTGAATCGTTGCCCAAACTAATCGCCATCCTCGTAAATCTTGAAATTGGTGAACTCCCGCCATAAAACCAACGGTTAAAAGAAAACCGAGTAAAGTTTGCAGAGGGAAAAGAATGGGATGGTGACTGTAAAAGATTGTCCATAGCAGGTCAGGAATGAGTCCAATAGGAAGAATAAATTGCAATAGTAAAAACAACAATAAATCGATTTCTTTGGCCCAACCTAAAGTTAAAATTTGAGGAAAATAATCGAGATAACGCTGATAGCCTCCTTCAGCCCAACGACAGTGTTGAGGCCAAAGATTCCCCCAGGTTGTGACCCCTTCTTCCCGAATGGCTGGCAGGGTGACAAACTCAATTTTTTTACCGATTAAATACAGCTTGAAAGTTAGATCCAAATCCTCAGTGACAGTATCTTCGCTCCAACCGTTGCACTGTTCTAGTAATTCTCGCCGTACTAACATTCCATTTCCCCGGAGTTCAGTCATTCCAGCAACAGCAATGCGATGGGTTTGTAGAAAAGCATCGCAATTCATTTCCATCTGTTGGCAACGAGTTAGGAAATTAAGATCGGCATTATAAATGCTTTTTCGCACCTGCACCGCACCGATCGCACTCTGCTGGAATAGAGGCACTGTTTGCTGTAGGAAATCCGCCGGAAGTTGAGCATCGGCATCGCAGACTAAGATAATGTCTCCCTGCGTGAAGGGAAAAACTGAGTTCAGCGCCCCTGATTTACCGCCTTTTGATTCTCTCCGATGAACTTGTAACTTGGGAAATTGAGTTTGTAATTTGCTCAAAATTTGAGGAGTTCGATCGGTACTCCCATCATCAATTACCCAAATCTCTAAATGATTAGTTGGATAGTTCAGGTGAAATAGGTTATCAACTAGATCGATTAAGACCGCACTTTCATTTTTAGCGGGAACTAGAATTGAGACTTGCGGCAAATCAACATCACCCTCAATCGTTGGAGAAGTCGGTTTTGCCATCAGCATTCTTGCTGTTTGAATACTTAGGACTGCTGTTAATCCCACTATGAACCATTGAGTCTGAGGTTGCCAGTGGAGTAAACTGACGATTCCCCAGATTAGTAGAACTACCAGCGTTGCCTTGAGACGGCGATCGCGATCGCCGCTGATATCATTACTTAACCGATCGGTACTTGTTTCCACCATATTGGCTACACTCTTTCCCTTGGTTGTTTACGCCTGCGATGCCATAGCAGCATCCCGACTGCCCCCAGCAAGAAGCCGCCCGCCCCTGCGGCAACTGTCGTAGCACGACCCGCTTGCTGGGCACCATTCAGTACCGGGTTATCCAGTAGGTTAGAAGAGAAATGCAGCGATTGAATTGTCCATCTGCCTTGAAACTTTTGCATCACGGCTGTCCACCGCATCGCCATATTAGCCGAATTACCATCCCGGAAATAGAACGTTGCGATCGCATCTCCGTAGGAAACCGCAGTCTCTGGCGACAGAAACCTTTTGGGAGTATCCACCTTCAAAGTCATTTTGATGTCTTTGATCGAACTGGAGAATTGCTGATTCCAGTAATTTTCAAAGTCTTGCACCTTATGAAAAACACGGTTATCGACCGTTGTGATCGTGAAGGTTGGATGTAAGTAAGGCTCAATTTTGGAAAAATCACGAGTGTTGAGAGCTTGCAGAGCCATCTCCCGCGTGCGAATAATCCCATTGATATCCTGTTGGTTGGCATCTGCCAGAGCGCATTGGGGCACATTCCAAATTGCCAGCACTAGCAAAATGCTCCAAAGTAGCTGCCAGCATCGGTATCCGCTTGTCGGTCTTTGTTTGATCGTGTAGGTTGGGGGAGATTGTGTAAATAGGGAAGATGCCATTACTACTGATTCCTTCCAAACTCCTGAATCTGCTGCTAGACATTTTATATTACTCAGGACTTACGCAACTGTCACACGCGATCGCCTACACACGATCTGGGCAGTCTGGGTTTGACAAAAAGACTATTTACTGTAGTTATATGATTTTCAACAGTCGTTCGCGTTACCTTTATTAGTTGGAGATCCCCTTAAATCCCCCTTAACAAGTGGGACTTTGATCCCCCTTAAAAAGGGAGACTTGGCTCCCCCTTAACCCTCATTAACAAGGGGGCATAGGGAGATAAAATACTTATCAAATACGATCTAAAGAGTTCGATTTTAATGGATAGTTTTCAAAAATTCGCAGCCTTTTAATCCAATTACCAATTACCAATTAACATCGTCAAAGCTACGTAATTATTCTATTTATTTCTTTTGATAGATAGCAGTTCTTTCTACTGGTAGATATTCACCGGATCTATTTCGCCCTACATTAAAGCTCAAGCGTAAAGATCGCCAAAGATAAAAACTAGATTCGGATCGAGGCATAACGGAGGGAAAAAACCGTGACATACGTAAATAGACCAGGAGAAAATATCGTTGCTGAGCCAGTTGTGGGGACTCGCGTTGTTGATTACCACGACCGCGTCAGGTGGGGACCAATTATTGCAGGTGTTTTGGTTGCTTTAGCAACGCAATTAATTTTAAGCGCTTTGGGTGCTGCCATAGGTCTGAGCGGTCTTTCCACCTCAGGGGCGCCCAGAACGAATGCTGGGGATGTTGGCACTGGTATAGGCATTTGGTCAATTATCAGTTTGTTTATTAGTTTATTTGTCGGCAGTTGGGTTGCAGCTCGCGCTAGCGGGCCGATGAACCGCAATACGGCAATGCTCAACGGTGCAATTTTGTGGGCAACGACCTTAGCATTGGGTTCTTGGCTGTTAGCAAGTGGGGTAGCGGGTACGTTTGGAGTTATCGCATCTAACGCTGGGGAAGCGATCGACCAAGCTCAGCGGGGCGCGGTGAACGTACCGAACCAAGTCCCCAACGTATCTGCCCAACAAGCGCGCGAATTGGCTGGCAATGCGGCTAGAGTAGGTTGGTCGTTTGTATTTGGTTCTTTGCTAGGTTTAGTCGCGTCGTTGGCTGGTTCTGCTGTGGGAGCGCGCGATCGCAATACTTACAGAACCGAGCGTTGAACGGACTATTAACGCCAGTTGCTAGTTATAAACTTTGGCGTTGCTAATAGCTAATTGCTAATGGCTAATCTTGGATTTTTACCAATTGAGCCATTAGCCGCTCCCAGAGACATAAGTAGCAACTTGAGTTATTAGAAACTCAATCGAAAATAGGACTTAAGCGCATATTGCCGGTTTCTCCGAAAAATCCTTGGGAAAGGGAATCAGAGATAGCGTTCGCGAACGACGGTCTCACCTTTGTTTCTTTTCTCGTCTTGCGTCAGTCCTGGAAAAGTTCAAATCCTCAAGCTTGTATTTAGCACCTTAAAAAAGGTGCTTTTTTTTGCAATATGCGAAAAAATTAACGCTGTCGCGAATAGCGTCCGATCAGTTCTGCCGACGCCAAAATATGACCCTCCATCGCTGCGACTACTTTATCTTTGGTAGCACCCTCTGCCAGTCCCAAGGTTTGATCGAGGGCATAAAGTTTAAAAAAGTATCGGTGGGTGCCGCTGGGAGGACACGGACCACCATAACCAAATTTGCCAAAATCATTTCTGCCCTGGATGCTACCATCAGCTAAAGTTTTCTGGGTAGGAACTTGCTGTGGTAGTTCGCGGACAACAGCAGGTATGTCGTAAACAACCCAATGGACAAATGTCCGACCCGGTGCATCTGGGTCGTCAACAATTAAAACAAAGCTTTGCGTTCCTGGTGGGGGTTCATCCCATTGGAGGGGAGGAGAAATATCTTGACCGTCGCAGGTATATTTAGGGGAAATTAGGGCGTTTGCGGAAAAGGCACTACTGTCAAGTTTCATATTGTTGACCTCCTTTAGTTTGCTAGCAGAATTGCAACTCGCTAGGAACAATCCGACTAGATTAGCGATTTGCCAAAGAAAAGTTCTTCGACGAATGGAATAAAACATGAAACTAATCGATCGTGAGCTAGGACTTTGAGCATTCGCTCAAATTTCGTCAAGTTAGATATTCCTCTAAGCGTCTAGAAATAGGACAAGCCCGTATTTGCCGTAAATTCAGGCATATTTTTTATTTTAAGAGCTTGCGGCTATTTTTTTGTCAAATTTTACAAACTTGGGAAAATTTGACCCAACTAGGTGTATTCGAGGCAAGCAGTGCGAACGCGATCGCGGTGATGATACGCAGACGGCGATCGCTACAATGAAAGCAGTCCTCCCAGGTTCGCGAGGCAGCAACATGGTCAAACAGCTACCAACCAATACCGCACCCCCCATCATTTACCCCGAAAGCGATGGTCAACCAATGGCAGACAACACCAAACAATTTCGCCCGATTGTGACAATTAAAGAAAATTTAGAACTGTTATTTGCCAATAATCCCGATGTGTTTGTTGCAGGTGATTTACTTTGGTATCCCGTTGAAGGCGATAACAAAACTCGCACCGCACCCGATGCAATGGTTGTCTTTGGCAGACCAAAAGGCGACAGGGGTTCTTATCAGCAATGGGAAGAAGATAACATTCAGCCACAGGTTGTATTTGAAATTTATTCTCCGGGGAATCGCCTTAAAGGCATGTATGAGAAATTCAAATTTTACGAACGTTATGGAGTAGAAGAGTACTACTTTTACGATCCAGACAGAATGGATTTGATTGGTTGGCTTCGTTCTGGGGACTTTTTAGGAATAATAGAAGAAATGAATGGCTGGGTGAGTCCCCGATTACAAATTAGGTTCCAACTAACAGAAAACGATCTGGAAATTTTTTCGCCTTCAGGGGAACGGTTCCTCACCTATGTTGAATTAGCTCAACTGAAAGAACAAGAACGTCAACGCGCCGAACAGGAAAAGCAACGCGCCGAACAGGAAAAGCAACGCGCTGATGAAGCAGTTGCTCAGTTAGCTAAAAATCTAATATTTCTTTAATAACACTCTTTAAATCTTTGTCAGCAGGACGTTTGGCAAACTGCTCGTGACTGTAAATCCACACGAGTTTAATTACAAAATCAGTCGGATTGACTAAATACATCAATCTGATTTGCCCAGAAGCACCTTTAGAAAATTTAAACTGCAACTTGTGAAAAGTCCATCCTTCAGGTAAATCAATCTTCCCAGGTAAAGGTTCATTACGAGAATTGAGCGGGTACTGGTCTTCAATCAAAGCTTCTAAAATTTGCGCGACAATCTCAACAAAATCTGAGCCGTGAGTTTTAGCAAGCTTTTTGAAAGAACGCTTGAAATTTTCCGATTCTTCAATCGAGAAGGGAGTTGAGCCAGTCACGTACTTCTCCTTTGCTAATGCGATTTGAGGATTGTGAATCAGAAGTATCCTTCAACACTTCAGACATGACCGACTCATAAGCGGGATGATCGCGCTCTATCAAATCTAGCTTCTGATGACCTAATGCTTTCATATCCTCAAGCAGAATCGGTTCAGTTGAACTTGCTTGAGGTGGCAATCCCTTGCGAGCTTTTTTCCAAGGAAACTCCAAGTGAGTCATATCGCTAAGTCGATAGGCATGGTAACCGCCAAAATATTCCCAAACTTCTTCCAAAAGCTCTTTTTTTTCTTGAGGAATTTCTAACAATAACTTCTGCTCGGGAATAGGTAATTGGTTAGCTTCAAACTCGCTGTAAAACCTGTAAGCAGGAGGACACACAGGGCCGGATCGCCATGCTTGAATTTGTTCAGGAAACAACGGCTCATCGTACAAGGCCAAATGTAGGCTTTGTGCATAATATAGAAGCTTTTGAACTTTCATGTTGGTCATTTCAGCTTCTATACCGTCCTCGTAAGCTCTTACAATGAAGTAGCGAGCCACATTGAGAGAATCGATCATAGCTCATCACTACAGGTTAAGTAAGGTTATTTGGGTATGGTTTTCCCAGTCAGATGGATATATATTATTATAATCCAAATTTAAAATTTATAGTAAAATTGTGATAAAAAGACTAATTAATTTGAAATATTTTTGAGGCGAGTGCGAGCGCTTCTCGATTACATGACGCTCGCGCTAACCCAACAATGTCGCAATTTCATTCAATACCTCTGCCAACATTGGTGCATTGGAAGAGATTACATTATCTTCGCTGCCATCATGTTTATGATGGGGATAATTTGGCAGATTCAGCTTTTTGTGATGCTCTAGGTTATCATACCGAAAAATCAGACTCTTCGAGGCATCCATGTACTGATATGAATACATTTCGCGGTTGATACTAATTTCAACATTCACAAACTCACGCAAGTAAAGAATTGAACCATCTGTTAAGTTGATTACGCCACGAATAAAACCTTCTGAATCGCCTCTTTTTTCAGGTATGAGATTGAACGACTGCACTACTGTACAGGCTTCAATTACCTCCTGAAGTAGCTGAAAATATTCCTCAATTAACAAACTCAATCCCCTTTAGTCTATCTACCTTTTCGCGTAACATTTTGAGCATTCGAGATTCCCCAACCCACTCATCAAACTCCATGTCTAATCTATGTTGAAGCTCATCATTTTCAAAGCGCCGCAAAAATTCTTCTGTAGACATCTGATATTTACTTTCAAATTCCTTAATGCGTTCTTCAGTACGCCGAATACCATCTTTAAGCGATGCCATCCTTTGTGATACAGCTTCTTCTATTAATTGCTTTACGGAATCTGGATCCTCGCAAATAATCTTTAGTTCTGCCATATTATCCTCTCGATACTTATCGGTGTTTCCATTATACAGAACTGTTAATGAACCATGACAAATGGCACGCTAAGTCAACAATCTCGCAATCTCATTCAATACCTCTGCCAACATAGGAGCGTTTGAAGTTAAAATATTATCTTCGCTGCCATCATGTTTATGATGGGGATAATTTGGGAGGTTCAACTTTTTGTGATGCCTGGTATTGTCATAGCGAAAAATCAGATTTTTCGAGGCATTTTCATAATGATATGAGTACATTTCTCTGACGAGCGTTGTTTTAACATCCACAAACTCACGCAGGTAAAGAACAGAACCATCCGAAAAATTTAGTTCACCACGCATGAAACCTCTGTAAATGCTTCGAGTGTCGTAGTTGATGTTGCTTAATTGCACAACCGAACAGGCTTCAATAATGTCCCGTACCTCTTGAAAATAATCCTCAATTAACAAACTCAATTCCTCTCAATGTATCTAAATCTTCTTGTAGCCCTTTCAACATCCAAGATTCCCCAATCCACTCATCTAATTCAAGAGTCTCCTGGATTTCATCATTCTCATAGCGACGCAGAAACTCTTCTGTAGACATCTGATATTTGCTTTCAAATTCCTTAATGCGTTCTTCAGTACGCCGAATACCATCTTTAAGCGATGCCATTCTTTTTGACACAGCTTCTTCTATTAATTGCTTTAACGAGTCTGGCTCCTCGCAAATAATCTTTAGTTCTGCCATATTGTCCTCTCGATACTTATCGGTGTTTCCATTATATAGAACTACCTATTCCTGGTGAGTCTTCGGTTATAGAAGCAATGTCATAACCAGCTTGACGCAAGCAGTTTACACTTGTAAGTGGGAAGTTTTCATTAGCTAAGAATCGCATCAACTAGCCTCAGTTGAAAGCGGCAGCGCGTACAAAGCTTCTTCGCGCATACATTCAGCTACAAATGCAAAGACTGCGCGTAGTGCTTCGGGTGTCAACGTGGGATAATTCTCTAGAATTTGTTGAGTAGTCCAACCTGCGGCAAAAAGCCCAAGCAGAAATTCAACTGACAAGCGAGTTCCTTTAACAGTCGGCTTCCCTAGCAGAATTTGTGGATCTGAATGAATGTATTGTTGCCAATCCATGTTTTTCCTGAACTTTGCGATCGCTAAATGTAAGGTGGGTATTAAAATCGTCAGCAACCCAGTTTTTTAGAAAAACCGGGTTGCTTAAACTCCTAATTAAGCGCTGAAGTATTTCGCCACTGGGTGATAGGTAATAATCGCAGTTGTCGATTGTTCCGGATAAAGTTGTTCGCTTTCATCCATATAAAGGTTAATCCGATTTGCCCCCAACAACTCCAATTGCTTATACTGATCCTGAATATTCGGACAAGCCGGATATCCAAAACTGTACCGCGAACCTTGATACCGCTGCGCCAAAATATCGCGAATATTATCTGGTTCCTTATCCCCAAATCCCAACTCGCGACGAATGCGCGCATGTACCCATTCCGCCACCGCTTCCGCCGTTTGCACCGCCAACCCGTGGAAATACAAATAATCGGTGTATTTGTTCTCTGCAAACAACTTTTGCGCGTACTCCGTAGCAATATTTCCTACCGTCACCGCCTGCATGGGAAACACATCAAATTTCCCCGACTCCACAGGTGCAAAGAAATCAGCAATACACAAACGGCGCATGGATTTCTGACGCGGAAAATCAAACCTCCCTACCTCCTTCTTCTCCGCGCCCTCTGCGTCTCTGCGGTTCATAACTTCCGGATCGTAGATATACAGCGAATTCCCCTCAGCCAAACAAGGGAAATACCCATAAACCACCTGCGGATGCAACAACTTTTCCTCAATAACTCGCTGCTTCCACTCCTCTAAAATCGGATAAACCTTCTCAGCCAAAAACCCATCATACTCTTCCCGCGATTGTTCTTTTGGCTTGCGGAATTGCCATTGTCCAGCAATCAAAGCTTGCAAATCCAAATACCAAAATACCTCCTCTAACGGGATATCTTCTGGCTGCAATAATGTCGTTCCCCAAAAAGGCGGCGTCGGACGTTCAATATCGATTGCTACTGCTTCAGAACGATTGGTATCTTCTACTTCCGGTTTGTCAGCAGCTTTCTTCGCGGATGCTTCAGTTTCGCTAGCTTTCCCATTTGTAGAAGCTGCTTTGCCGTTCTCTTCGGCGAATTCATCCAAAAATCCGTTCAAATCATCCCACTTGCCTGCTGACTTCGCTGGCATTAATTTATCCATGAAGTGCAAGTCAGAAAAGGCATCTTTGCCATAAACAACCTTGCCTTTGTAAGTATTCTGACAATCTTCATGGACAAACTTCGGCGTCAAAGCTGCACCGCCCAAAATCACCGGCACTGTAATTCCCCGTTGGTTAAATACCTCCAAATTCTCTTTCATGAACGCGGTGGATTTCACCAACAAACCACTCATGGCGATGCAATCTGCTTTGTGCTGTTCGTAAGCTTCGATGATGTTGTCCACTGGCTGTTTAATCCCCAGGTTTATCACCCTGTAGCCGTTATTAGAAAGAATGATATCCACGAGGTTTTTACCAATATCGTGGACATCGCCTTTAACGGTGGCAATGATAAATGTTCCCTTGGAATTATCGCCAGTTTCTTCTTTTTCCATGAAGGGTTGCAAATATGCCACCGCTGCTTTCATGGTTTCGGCTGATTGCAATACAAATGGTAGTTGCATTTGTCCCGAACCAAACAACTCTCCTACCACTTTCATGCCATCTAACAAGAAGGTGTTGATAATTTCTAATGGTGGATATTGTTCCAGTGCTTTTGCCAATGCTGCTTCTAAACCAATGCGTTCGCCGTCTATAATGTGACGCTTGAGACGTTCGTTAATCGGGAGGTTTTGGTCACCGCTGCGATCGCGCTTGGTAGTTTTCCCTTCAAATAATTTGGTAAGCTCTCCTAAGGGGTCATACGTGCAAATATCCCCTTCAAACTGCCGTTCGTCGTAAATTAACTTGCGGCACACTTCTTGATGTTCGGGTTCAATTTTAGCCAAGGGCAAAATTTTACTCGCACTGACAATCGCCCCATCCATTCCCACTGACATTGCTTCGTGCAAGAACATGGAATTGAGGACAACCCGCGCGGCTGGATTCAAACCGAAGGATACATTGGATACACCTAAAAGAACGTGACACCCTGGAAGTTCTTGTCGGATGCGGCGAATCGATTCAATGGTGGCTTTTCCGTTGGCGCGGTCTTCTTCAATCCCCGTGGAAATTGGTAGAGCTAGTGTATCAAAAAATATCTCGTGTGGCGGGATACCGAATTCGACGGCTTGGTTGTAGGCGCGTTGTGCGATCGCAAATTTCTTATCCGCCGTCCGCGCCATCCCTTCTTCGTCGATCGTACCAATTACTACACCAGCACCATATTTCTTCGCCAATTCCAACACCTTGAAGAAGCGCTCTTCCCCATCTTCATAGTTGGTGGAATTGAGGATACACTTACCTCCGACAACCTTTAAACCCGCCTCCATTTTCTGCCATTCCGTCGAGTCGAGCATCAGCGGCAAGGTAACATTTGTCACTAACCGCGAAGCCAATTCGTGCATATCCCGTTCGCCGTCGCGCCCCACATAATCGACGTTGACATCGAGGATGTGCGCGCCTTCTTTTACTTGGGATTTTGCCAAAGAAACGAGTCCATCCCAATCTTCTGCATTGAGTAAATCGCGGCATTTCTTAGAACCGCTGGCGTTTAATCTTTCGCCGACAATCAGGAAAGAATTATCTTGAATGTAAGGTTGGGCGCTATAAATAGAAGCTGCCGAAGGTTCAAATTCAGGATGCCGTTCTTTGGGCGTCAAACTATTACCAATTTCGGCTAATGCTTGAATGTGTTCGGGACGAGTTCCGCAACAACCACCAATTACTTGCACGCCCCAATCTTCGACAAATTTCATCAACGCCATCCGCAATTCCATCGGCGTTAATTTGTAATGGGCGTGACCGCCAATATTTTCGGGTAACCCGGCATTGGGAACGCAAGAAACGACAAACGGCGAATGTTCGCAGAGATATTTAATATGTTCTGCCATTCGGTCTGGTCCCGTGGCGCAGTTTAGACCGAGAATATCAATTGGGTAAGGTTCCAGAATCGATAGGACGGCACTAATATCCGAACCTACAAGCATTGTCCCCTGAACTTCCATCGTCACGGAAACCATTAGGGGAATGCGCTGTCCTTTTTTGTTAAACACTGCTTCAACTGCATTCAACGCGGCTTTAATTTGCAGCACATCCTGACAAGTTTCGATGATAAATAGATCGACGCCGCCGTCATAAAGTCCTTCTGCTTGTTCGATAAAAGCAGCTTTTAACGTGTCAAAACCAATATGTCCTAACGTTGGTAACTTAGTACCTGGTCCCATCGAACCTGCTACAAATCGCGGTTTTTCTGGTGTGGAAAATTCACTGGCGACGCGCTTGGCAAGTTCGGCGGCGGTTTTGTTGAGATAATACGCCCGATCTGCTAAGTCATATTCTGCCAGCACAACGGAAGTGCCGCCAAAAGTATCAGTTTCAATGACATCCGCACCCGCCGCCAGGAAGTCCCGATGCACCTTTGCTACTGCTTCTGGTTTGGTGTGTACCAGATATTCATTGCAACCTTCGTATTCCGCACCGCCAAAGTCGGCGGCGGTGAGATTTTGCACTTGCAAGTTGGTTCCCATCGCGCCGTCAAAGACGATAACGGGACGTTGGGGACTGTGGAGGCGTTGCAGGAAAGGATGAGTCATAGCGAAAAAAAGGTTTAAATAAGGACTTGAGTTAGTTTGGCACAATCGACTTAATCTATTGTGCCTCGACCTTGGGAGGGATGTTATGGGATTTGGTGAAGATGCGGGATTTATCCGTTTAAGTACGGAGGAAGTTAGGGAGAAGTTGGAGGAGGCGATCGCCCGCGTCGTATTCGATGGCTCGCGCATCATCTTACACCAAGCGGGGGAAGAAGTAGCCGCCCTGATTCCGGTATGGGAATTCGAGAAGTTAAATTACTTATTGGAGGAGTTGATCCCTTCCCCCTTCAACCCCGATGAGGAGGAATATTACGAAGATGAAGGAGGAATTCACTGCCTTCCCCCCGATGAGGTACAAGCAGAATTCGATCTGATTCTGGAACAAGTCAAAGAATATGGCGAACTTTTTGGTTTATTGCCACCGGAAATTTTAAGGGGGCAACAAATGGATATCTTTATCCCCGAAGCGATTTTGATGCCGATGGATAAGTTTTGGCTACCAGAACACTTAATGCATGAGAGTGTTAGAAATTAAAATGCCTTACCAACAGTATCAAGTCCCTAAAATACTGATAATTGATACTGGTGGCAAAATAAATTTAAATTCTCAGGTGAATGGATTGGTGCCAAACTATATAGGGTGGGCAATGCCCACCCTATGTTGATCGCGATATCAGATGGATATTAATTGATCGGACGCACTAGGCACGCCACGCCACCATATTGTTGAAAACAGGTGTGACAATACGAGTTCCAGAATTGGTTGTCGCGCCACCGTAGGCATGAATTGCAAAGCCATAGCGTTGCCCATCAATGATACGGTAAACTGCACTGCCACTCTGTCCGCCAGCGGTATCGATATCGTAGTATACTTTCCGGCTATTAACAGAAGCTATCTTGCGAGCATCATACCACTGCGTTCCTGCGGGTTTGTCCCCTGGATAACCGGAAATATTCCCTGTTGTTGCTAGCAAGTCAGCGTCTGAATAAACTCCAAATCCGAACCAACCTACAGTATTACCTAACTCTGTGGGGATAATTATCGCCCCGTAATCGTAGTTTTCGTCTCCATTATTAATCCAACCAGATACAGTGCGGAAATTTGTACTCGTTACCGAACCGTAAGGAAGCGTACTACCGTTGCGACCAGGCATAACTTGGATGCTCTTGACCCAACCATCACGTCCAGCTACGCCGCTGTTTTTAATATAAACGACGTGACCAGCAGTCATCAAAGTGTGAGGACCAATAAACCATCCAGTACCAATCCACCTTGAGTTATCTGCTGCTGTAATCAGCAACGAAGCATGTACGCGCCACGGGTATTCAGATGTGTTGGTAATTTGAATGCGATCGTCAGGACCATGTACAGTTTCTGCTTCTGGCGGTGGGGGACCAAAAGAAGCTTCTGCAATATCCCGCAACTCAGAACTCATTGGCGCAGTCCAAAGTTCTGGTGTTTTTTTAGCTTCAAAAAGTGGTGTGTAGCCTTCTACAATTTCCGTACCATCATTCTTAGGCTGGCTGACTTTGTCAGAAACACCCTCGGAAGGCGGTATAAAAACCTGTTGTTCCTCTTTTATAGTTCCATCCTCTTCAGGTTGGTTGGATACAGGCGCGTGCATACCTGTCGGTACTTCAACCTTTAATTCTATAGACATTTAGGTATCCTCTCAAACAAGTTGTCAGCGTTATCTCGACGCTGCAAAAATTGATTTGAAGTTTATGATCTTCAAACAAGGGCTTGGAGTAATTGGCTGATGAATTTGCTTGGAACAAATCTCGATTAATTAAGTCATTACTAGCCCTTATTCTATAGGTATAACTTTTACTCCCATCTGATTAACAGTCGCTTTTTATAGTGACATCTATATGAGTTAGCTCATTTGAGTGTCACTCAATTAAGCGAGTTGAATCCTTGTCAATTTTGTGTTTGAATCTGGTCAGGGTATTTCACTTTTGTCATACTCTACTAACTGTAAGGAAACTTTTATGAAAACCACAATATTTTTGGTATTAGCGGGCTGGGCTTTATTCGCCATGCATCAGCAGAATGTTGACCATTTCTACGAACTGTATACTAGAAATACAGTGCAACCCAGTAGCATAGTCATGACAGCACAAAATCAGAATGTAATTTCCGGTATTGTTGTCGATCCTCAAGGCAAACCTGTCTCAGACGCTAGGGTTTATTTCACGAATGCCCCAGTGCCTTTACCTGACATTGCCTTGCTAACAGATAGTAATGGCAAGTTTTCCCTATCTGCGCCTTCAACAGGCATCTATACTCTTGAGTGCCGCGTTGAAGGATTTGCGCCAACTGCTTCAACAGTGACAGTTACAGGCAACCAGGAAGTACAACTAGAGATTCGCCTAAGAAGAGAATAATGATGGGTTGAAACCGTTTATTTGCCCGTAGATCCTAATCAATAGTTAGCTATTTTTAGCCCAATGAATAGATGGTCATACCTCCAGTTAGATATTGGTCAGGTAAAGGCTTAACCTATGCCATCATCCTGTCCAATCCTCAAAACGGCAGGTCATCATTATTAACCTCTACCTTAATTTTCTGTTCCTCCGGTAATTCCACCACCCCTGCGATCAATTTCCAACAAGGATCGCCTCCTTCCCAATCAGCAGGTCGCCAAGGCATACTTAAACTAACTGTCACCAAACAATGATTTTTAGGCCGATATCCTAAGTCCAATTTCCTCACAAATACCGGATCGGTGATAGTTGTTGTCAGTTTTTTACCGCTTTCGGTCACAATTGTCCCTTCCCATTTTTGACTGCCTTCGTATTTGGTTCCCAGGGGTCTAACGGACACTTGTACTGCTTTGATTAATTCCAAAGTCCGTCGCTGAGATACTGGCAAGGATTGCAAATAGGGAACTTCCACATGTCTCAAATCGTTGTGCAAAATGTACTCTTCTTTGCTACAAAATTTGAGCAGGTGTGCGGGTGTAACTTCTCCTACTCGCTCCCATTTTCCCGGCAAAATTGATAGGTTTTCGGTTTCAAAGCCGTAATCTGGCCCAGTTTTGGCTAAAGGAATGGCTAAAATATCTAATAAGGCTGGTTCTGTGCCGCCAATCTGTCGCATTTCTTTGGTGATTCGACCATCGGGTAAATCGGAAACCACACGAATCCACTGTCCTTTAATTGTGCTAATTCCAGCGATACACCTGTCGCCGTGTTTCCACGAATTGGCGAGACAAATTAACCTAGTTAAAGATGGCATATCTTGACATTTCCCCACTTTTCGTTTAGGTATTCTGCAACTAAACGGCGATGGCAGTGATGGGGTTTGGCTTCGCTACAGAGGAGACATCCACCCTGTAGAATGTCTGGTGAAATGCGTTCCTCTATTTGGCGATCGCTAATCAGTTGCAAGAACTTCTTTTCATATGTTTCCCAATCTCCACCATCTTTTTTATATGCGTCCAAAATATCTTTTGTGGGTGCTAACTCCAGCAGGTGAATGTATTCAATATTCCCAATCTTTCCGAGAAAATACTTAAGGTCTTCCCGTTTGGCAAATCCTGCCAACTGGGATACATTATTCAGTCGGGTATCGACAACTCGTTTAACTCCTGCTTTTACGAGGGTATCGAAGAATTGTTGGGCGCTTTTTTTAGTAAAGCCAATCGTGTATAAATCAAGAGTCTGTTTCATTTGTTTTTTCCTGGTAGGCAATCTTATCGCCTTGTAAATGATAAGCTTCTTTTAGCCTTTCTGCTTGAGGGCGAATTGAGGTATCTATTGATTCTACCGCATCAAAAAGCGATAGCTGCTTGGGTTTATTTTGTTGGGCGTCGCTTAACCCATGCAAATCTAACATCCTTTCTTCGAGGCGATTGTGCGATTCTAAACTACCGTCGTTGAGAATATGATTGATTTCTAGTTGAAATTCGCGTAAATTTTGACAAACTAAAATAGCGCGATGGCAGGTTATTGGATCTTTTTCCGCACACATGAGGGCGATTTTATAAGTTTCTGCGCCTTTGAGTAAGCGTTGAATCCCTTCTGAAAATAATTCGGTAGCAGCAATTCTCTCATAAAGTGCTTTACCATCGACATAACAATCGGGATTATTTGGTCTTGCGCCTAACTCTTTGCCGAGGAAAACATAGCGAATTTCGGCATTTAAAAGTGCAGTTTTTAAAGGGGATTGACTGAAGTGGGGTAAATAACGACTGTAGGGATGCGATCGCACATCCGCCAGCGCCGTTATTCCATGCTGCTGAAGTAACCCAATAAACGCTTCAATGCTGTGATTGGAATGACCTATCGTGAATAATTCTTTACTGTTATTCATATTTTTGAGCTTGACACAGGGTTGATGCAATCGCCAATTTTATTGATATACCCAGAGATAACGGCCTTGACGCCGCAATCCTTCAAAGACTATCATAGAAAAACTAGACTGCGGCTGCTGAACCGAAGTCTCCTAGATTTCTACACAGATATCTCTACACACAATAGACCTCTCGACAAAAGAAACTCTTTGACAGGCGAGACGCCTATCCCACAAGAGTTTTTGGAGAAGTCTAATAGACCTCGACCATATTTCTTGTGGGGTGGGCATTCTGCCCGCCTTTGAGGGTATTTATTGGAGAAGTCTAATGTAGGTCGCTTATAAACCTGCAACGGAGTTTTCATGCAGCCAAAAAATCTCAATCGATTGCTGCGGGCATTGTCTCGCCAAGGTCTTGATGTAAATTACGAAAATCAGACTTATTCGGTTCGCCTTTCTAATTCACCTGACGCACCAATGGCAGAAGTTTTGCTTCCAGAAGGTTTCCCCGTGGAAGCAAAAGCACTCAAACAATTGGCAAATTTAGCTAACGTGCGACATCCTGCTGGGGGATGCGTTTGTCGTGCTTGTGCAACGCCAGATTTTCATCCAGGAGATGGGGGAGTTGCTATTGGTTCGGTAGTAGAAACCGCCGAGCAAATTATACCAGTTGCTGTCGGTTCAGATATAAATTGCGGGATGCGTTTGCACGTCGCAGATTTGGGGATTGAGGAATTTTTTAGACGGCGCGATCGCTTTGTAGAATTGATGAAAGGCGACTACTTTTTTGGGACTCGCGACGTTACCATGACGGCTAAAACTTCCCGCAGCTTATTTCAGCACGGAATTCCTGGTTTCCTAGATGCAATGCTGGCTGTTCCTACGGGTAGCATAACGAAATCCAACCTCGACCAATTAGCAACTGAAATTGACCGGGTTTATTTAAGCGGTTCAATGCCAGGAAATACAAAATGGGCACCTGAAGAATTAGTACCAGAAGATGGATTGATTCGGGATGGCGGACTTGCAACCATCGGTTCCGGCAACCATTTTGTCGAAGTCCAAATGGTTGAGAAAGTGGAAGATAAAGCAACAGCTTTCGCTTGGGGTGTACGGGAAGGACAACTCGCCTTTATGATTCATTCTGGTTCCCGCAATGTGGGTAAATATATTGGGGGAATGTGGCGCGATTTTGCCCAGTCTGCATGGCCTAAAAATCTCCCATTTCCTGAATCTCGCCTATTTCCCCTCTCTGTTAAAGCCAACCCCGATTTGGTGACTCAATACTTGCAAGCGGAAGCAACTGCGGCAAATTACGCCTTCGTCAACCGACTTTTATTAGCGGAATTGTTGCGCCTGCGTCTGCGAGAAGTTTACGGAGATATAGAAGCACCTTTAGTTTACGATTTGCCCCACAATATCACCCTACCAGAAGGTGCCGGATGGGTAATTCGCAAAGGTGCAACTCCCGCACATGCTGGACAACCTGTTATTATCCCCGGTTCAATGGGTGCTACGTCTTTCCTGTTAGTTGGTAAAGGAAATCCAGCTTTTCTTGCTTCTGCTTCTCACGGTGCGGGAAGGCTGAAATCTCGGTTTGAACTTAGTCGCGACGGTGCAGATAAAAGTGAGGAAGTTTTGGGTTTAACTGGAGTAGATTGCATCACCTTGCGCGAAGAACGCAGAATCGAAGAAGCGCCTGCGGCTTACAAGCCGATTCAACCAGTTATTGATGCTCAAGTAGAAGCAAAAATAGTTAGTGTGGTGGCGCTTCTGAAACCGATTTTGACCTTCAAAGCGTAAGTTCGTAGTAAGGACTTTAGTCCTTTAGAATGGCACTGATATCTTCGAGGCAGAGCCTCCCTTATCCCTGAAGTCTTCAATACGAACTTTTATCTCACAATAATTGCCCACAGGCTCAGTGCCAATAACCCTTTTTTTAGGGAACCGCGAAGACACGAAGAACGCGTAAGCGTTGCTGCGCGTTAGCGCTAGGAAGAGAAAAGAAGAAAAAGATAATCTTCCAGCGGGATGCGAGTAAGATTACATATCTCTTCTTTTCTCCTCTCTTCTCTCTGCGTCCTCTGCGTCTTTGCGGTTCAATAATAGTAATTCTTCTAGCGGGAAAGGAGTAAGCAGTTATTTTCTGATGGCTGTATGTAGCGAGCGGGACTGAAGTCCTTACTACAAACTTTTATCTTACAATAATTGCCCACAAACTCATTGCCAAAATTATCGTCCCCAAATGTTGCGGTATCAATAACCGAAACGATTGACGAGCAATTTTCTGCGTCAATATCAACGATAGCAATACTGATGCAATCAGCGTCGTTCCTTGCAAAAAGGAAATGACGGCGGGATGGGCAACTAATATAGGCAATCCTTCACCATTCAAGCCAAAAGTTGCAAAAATAACTGGGATAATTCGTCCAGCTTCCCCTAAACCCAAACGCAAATAATGCGCCAAATTTCCCCCCCATACTAAAGGTAAATATCCATAAGCTAAACATACAAATGCTCGGGGTTTTAGGGAACCTTGAAACAACTTTATTACCCCATAAGCTAAAAATGGGATAGTCACTGGAATAATTAAAGCTGCCAGGGAAACGCCAAAATGATGCCAAAATTGAGTTAAATTTAGGTTCAATCCCAAAATTGATTGGATTTCCGGTAATCGATGCAGAAAAATTCCTCCCAAAAGCAACATTAACAGCGCTACTTCATAAGTACGAGGTACGTGGGTTGTCCACAATTCAATCCCTGGCGGACGCAAATTTAACTCAACCGAACGGTGAGGACAAGCTTTCAGACAAGTCATGCATAAAACGCAGTCGCGGTTATCTTCCAACTGTGCTGGGTGAGAATATAACGGACATCCATCTGTTTCCATTCCTTCGCCTTTTTGCGGGCCACCTTTATAACATTGATAGGTGGTGCATTCTGCGGAACAAGTCCCCTGTTGCGCCCTTAGTTCGGTCATCGATAATTTGGCAAATAATCCGTTCATCCCTCCTATTGGACATAAATATCTGCACCAAAAGCGGCGTTCAAAAATAGCAGAAAAAATCATCGCTCCTGCTGTAATTAATAGGAGCAAACAGGAAGAAAGGTAGGCGGTGTTTTCTAAATTCCAGAGTTCTTCCCACAGGAATATTAGAGTAAATAAGCCAAATAAAAACCATCCGCCCCATTTTTCTGCGCTTTCTCTAGGCCATCTTTTTAATTGTCGAGGCCATAACCAGAGGGAAAGTTTTTGAGTTACTTCGCCGTAAATCATGAACGGACAAACTGCACACCACAGTCGCCCAACAAAAGGAAATCCTAACAATACTAAAGGCCACCACCAAGC
This sequence comes from Microseira sp. BLCC-F43, assembly GCF_041929235.1. NCBI lineage: Bacteria > Bacillati > Cyanobacteriota > Cyanophyceae > Aerosakkonematales > Aerosakkonemataceae > Microseira > Microseira sp. BLCC-F43. The sequence goes on along the minus strand of NZ_JBHFNP010000067.1, from coordinate 56,680 downwards.
CCAGAAAGCGTTCAAAGCAAAATTTTGATTGCGGTTCTGGGGGCCAATAAATAAAATTATCACAACAATGGCAAAAAACCACAAGGTAAAGCCATAATTAATCCGATCTGGCCACCAAGGACTTCGCAAAAACCGCCGCAACCAAGGATTGGCGTTTAAAAGATTAACCCGAAATAGTTTTTTCTTGGTTTGTGCCGACCAAAAAATTTCTTCGGTTAGTTCTTTGGCGTTGACGCTTTGGACGAGTGCGCGTTCTACTAAACTTTCTAATTCCCTAAGATTATTGGGAAAATCATACGCTTGTAACCGCCGCAATGCTTCGGGTGTTAAATGGGGTTTAGGAATGCCTTTGGCTCGACATAAAAGGGTAATGTAATATTCAACGTGGGCGCTAATATCTGCTTTGCGTACTCGCAGCGGTGGAACTTTGATTAAATGACCGAATTGGCGTTCAATGGTGGGTAGGTATTTTTCTGCGATCGCCACAATCCTCGCCACACAAGAAATAGGCTGTGCTTGCTTTTCTTCGTTGCGACTCACAGGCGTATAAGTGCCAGTTTCTAACAATTGAGCCACCTTCGGGGTCAATTCCTTGGGAAGTTCGTGAATGTTGTTAAGAATTATCGTTCCCGTTCCGATCCATTCCAGCAGTCCCGCTTTACCGTTGGCGCGTCCAAATAGTTCTGAACCGCTGACTTGCAACGTACTGCAATCTACTTTAATTATCGGTGACCGTCGCTGTGCAGAATTGAAGTGAATTAAAGCAGCAAGGTTATCTTTTTCTAACCCCGGTTCGCCGAAAATTAAAACTGGTTTGCGCCCGCTAGATGCTGCTTTAATTTGCTGTCGCATGCGCACCGCGTAGCGGCTTTTTCCAATCACTCCGCGTTTGGCTTTGGTAACTAAATAAGGTCGCAAAACGGTTTGGCGTTCTTGTTCGTAGCTTAACTGGGAAGAAAGCTGCGCCAGTTCCATCGCCAGTTGTTGCGAGAAAGCTGGCGTAATTTCAGGATATTTCTCTATTAACTCGCGAAATTTATCAGCCGGAATAAACCATAACTGACATTCGCTCAGCGCTACGATTGTTCTTTGAGCGAGTTGTCCAAATAGCAATTCTTGTAAGTTAATAATGCTTCCGGGGAGTAAACTAACCGCCCAAATCGAGCCAGTTTGAGTAGAGCGATCGCCTTCTAACCTCCCCTGTTTTAAAATGTACACTCCCTGGGTTGGTGTATCTTCTAGCACCAGGCGCTGGTTGGGCAGGATAACTTTCTCTTGGATGTTTTGCGCCAATTCTTCTAGTACTTCCGCCGCCAGAATACTGAATGCCGTTCGCTCTTGCAGCCATATCACTATATCTTTTGATGTCATAGCTGGCTTTCCGATAAAATATATTCTGTATTCTACTATTTATTTTCAAACACTAAAATGATTAACTTGACCGACCTCTGGGTTCCCCTGGTACTATTAGGTTTAATTGTCATGGCGGCGATATTCTTTAGCCGTGCCAGTAGTTGATTTTTGATTATACTTTTTGCCATCTGCATTTTACAAGATTTTCTCATATAACCTTGGGGGGCATCGAATTATATTTTCTGGCAACAGCAGCGAATTCAAAAATGAAAGCGCAATCAAAGATGATTCAGTTGGCTACAGCAATAAAAAAGCTTTAGCTGCCTAACTAGATGGGGGGATAGGGGATGCGAAACTATTGCAGAGAGGGAGGTGGAACCTCGAATAATTCGTTCTCAGGTTGAACCTGGGAACGAGGAACGAGGAAAACGAGGAAACTGGTTGAAACCTGGGAAGGAGGACGAGGAGGAGGAAAACGAGGAAACAAGCAAAACGAAGAACGAGAATTTTGTTTAGCGGCAGCAGCCGCTAACAGGGATAATGCATTAGAGGGTTTTTGGGTAACGATGACTATTGCTACTTTTGTGAAATCTTGGCGGCGTCTGGTTGCCAAATGCCTGTTGATACTGACAATTGGACTGGGTTGTCTGCTGGTAGCGGATACTCAACCGGCTTTAGCAAAGTTCGACAACGATACCTTTGATGGCAATATCTTTGTTCTTTATGCCGGGAACGGTTCCCTAGTACCGCCGAAAGTGACGCTGGCACAGTCTTTGAAGCGAGATAAGCCAACGCTGTTGGTGTTTTACACAGACGACAGCAGCGATTGCAAGCAATACGCGACTGTGGTATCTAGCCTGCAAGCGTTCTATGGTCGGGTGACAGATTTCATCCCCATCAGCGTGGATGCAATTGCCCCTAAATCTACCTATACGCCGGATGAACCAGGTTATTACTACTCTGGCTTTGTGCCGCAAGTGGTTTTGTTCGACCAGTCTGGTAAAATTGTCCTCAACGAAAAAGGACAAGTGCCGTTTGAGCGGGTAGACGATGCTTTTCGCAAAGTGTTTAACTTGCTACCCCGCTCCGAATCGGTAGAGTTGAAGCAGCGAGCAGTCAACGAGTTTAATACCGAATTGACGAAGTAGGTGATGGGTAATTGGTAATGGGTAATTGGTCATTGCTAAGATGCCGATGACCGATTACCGATGACCAAATTCCAAAATTTTTCTGGCAGATAGTGCCGAAAACAGACTTCTGTCGCTATCATCTCTCACAAGGCGTACTGCCTTTAAACGCGATCGCTCTCTTGTAGGTGTGCTGATGTCTAAAGTCTACAGCACAGATGAACTACTCCAAATCTTGGCCTCCGAGCGCCAAGCTTGTCTGACGGGGAAACGCCTGAAACTGACGACAAAGGTTTCCGGCAATCCCGTTATCGATATGTTTCTCAAAGCGGAGGGGTTGCAAAAGTTCACGGCATATCAAGACTTTAAAGCTGCCGTTCACGACTACCAGCGGGAACACCAGGTTTCGGGGATTGTCTGGCGACAGATGACGGTGAAGGGCATTTCCCTGCACTATCCCGCCGTGGATGACCAGCTAATTGCCATCCCTAGCGATATTGAAACCCTCAAAGCTGCCAAAACTTCCATGCTGGCATTCTGGCACGAAGTGACGGCGGGTATGGATTTATACCTCAGCATGAATAATGGCAGAGATTTCCGGCAGATTATACCCGCCGATGTGGGCAGAATTTCTTTTCGCACCGAATGGGTAAATCTCTGCAAGTGGGAAAATGCCAAAAATTTCCTGGAAATTGTGTTGCAACTGGGATGGGGAAACCCAGAAGAAGCATCTTACAAAAGGGGATGGCCTAATTCTGGAAGCGAGTACGTTCACGCAGTCAATCCTGGAAATAGACCAATTTGTTAAAGCGCTGACAAAACCCGGTTTCTTAAAGAAACCGGGTTTTTGGGTAAAAAGAGCGATCGCGCAACCTGGGTTTAAAGGTATATTACTTACGAGCTGAATTCTTTACCCGATGAAATACTGGCGCGAAACCCTGGCTGTAGCTCAGCGAATCTTGATTGAACTGTTGCGGCGGCGGCGCAGTTTAATTCTTTGGCTAATTTTTCCCGTTTCTATCCTCACGATCAACGGCTTGGTGATGGCAGACCAGCAAAAACTTTCCAACGCTGACGCTTTTGGTATTATCGCACCTTCAGCTTTGGTGGGAGCGGCGCTGTTTTTTAGCTGTCTAGGGGGTACTGTAGCAACAGTCGTTGCAGAGCGAGAACAACAAACCCTCAAACGTTTATTTCTCTCCCCGCTGAGCGGTACTTCCTACTTTTTAGGAATTTTTATCGCCCACTGCTGGATCGGGATTGGTCAAACCTTAATAGTTTACACCGTCGCGGCTTTTTGGGGCGCCAAGTTCGAGGGGTCGCTTTTATTGGGCGGAGCGATTATCTTGCTCAGTATCATTTCTTACGTTGGATTGGGGTTTATTCTCAGTACTCAACTCGCTCGTCGCACCGAGGACGTAAACTCTTTAGTAGCTGCGTTTGGCGTGCCTTTATTAATTTTAGGCGGGGCATTTTTTCCCACTTCTTTTTTTCCGGATCCACTGCTAAAAATTGCTCAATATAATCCCATCTATCACATGAATGAAGCGTTAGTGGGAGTTTCTGCTAATGGAGATAACTTGACAAAGGTAGAGTCCCACTTTTGGTTTTTGTGCAGCTTTGCCGTTTTTGTCGTTTGCGGTGGATGGTTGTCCTATTGGCGAATGTTAGAGTCGGAACGCAGACTATAACGCCAAGATGTTTACCGAGGACAGAAACCCGGTTTCTTAGGAGATATTGAACCACCAAACCCAGGAGTTTTCGGAGAAACCGGGTTTTCTTAGTAGAGTTTCTTTGCTGAAGTACTGTCATATTCGTTTTCCCCAATTCAAAATAAAACTTATGCTCAAAATCAAAAACCTGCAAAAATCTTACGGAGATCGATTAGTTTTACGAGATTTAACGCTGCATATCCCCTTTGGAGAAATTTACGGTTTACTAGGACCAAACGGTGCGGGAAAAACCACTACGATTAATATTTTATGCGATTTGCTGAGAGCCGATAGCGGAGAAATAACAATCAATAACGAACCTGTTTCTAAAGCAACAAAAAGGCTGATCGGCGTTGCTCCTCAAGAAAATTTACTGTATAAAACGCTCAGCTGCGAAGAAAACCTGTATTTCTTTGCCAAAATTTACGGATTATCGGGGAAAGAAAGGCGAGAACAAGTGCGGGCAGCTCTCAAAGCTGTAAAATTAGCAGATCGGGCAAAATGTCCCGTGGAAACCCTCAGCGGCGGAATGCAGCGGCGGCTGAACATTGCAGCCGCTTTGGTGCATTATCCCAAGTTATTGATATTAGATGAACCGACAACGGGTTTAGATATTGAAGCGCGTTACGAAATTTGGGAATTGATTCGGCGACTGAAAAATCAAGGCATGACAATTTTGCTGACAACTCACTTATTAGAAGAAGCAGAGCGGCTTTGTCAGCGAATTGGTATTCTTAAAAATGGTAAAATTATTGCAGAAGGCAGTTTAGAACAACTGCGGAAACGCATTCCGGCACAAGAAATTGTAATTCTGCAAACCCCGGAAGAAGATGATGCAATCGCTCGCGCCTCAAAATATGGTTTCACCTACCGACGCTACGGCAACGACATCGCATTTTGGCTCCCCAAACATCTAGAATTAAAAGAAATTATTGCCTGCTTTGATGGCATTCCCCTCGACTCAATTTCCCGTCACCCCGTGCGGTTAGAACATATTTACGTTGAGGTGACCAAATAATTGCAGATTGAAGATTTTAGATGGCAGATTTAATTGAGATTGAAAATCTGCAATCTGCAATCTTAAATCTTAACTTTCAGTAGTCAATGTAGCATCCACCTTTGTTAACTCAGTTTTTCCCCGCTCTGACTCAATTTTTACTTTAGTCACCCCTACTTCTAACTGAGTAGTATCGGTTTTTGCCCGATTGGATTTTGCAGATGAGTCAGCTTTTAACAAAACAGGAGGATTAACAAAACAGGGAAAATTAACAACATCCCTTGGAGTTTGCTCAGATGCATTAATTTCTGGGTTATTAAGTACGCCAGCTACCTGCAAAGCTGCCGTGACAAGTTCAGAACAAAACAGCCGCGACAGGTCTGCTTTATTGGTTAATCCCAGCACATTATCCCATAAATCTAAGCCAGAACCAAGGGGTTGATAACTGTCGTAGCGTAGCTTTTTGTTATTAGTTTGTCTTAACCAAGTTTGCATTCTTTCCAAACTGTCTTTTGCTAGCTTTTCCTTGAGCGGCACTAACCAAACCTCACCATCATACATATCTAGGCGCTTAGATAGCCAATTAATCTGAACCCCTTTAATAACTTCTTTTCCATCAGCATCTGTATAGCCAATAGAAGTGGTAGACTCGACAACTAGAAGACTTTTTCCAAATCCTCCGCCCATTTCAACTTCCAGCACTATGCCGACGTGAGAGTATATAGATCGCGTCGCCCATTTAATCAAAGAAGAAAATCCTTCTTTACCCGAAAAGGCAATCACATCGCCGCTTTTTATTTGCGACCGATATTGCTCGTACTCATTGAAGATACTCGGCTTTCTTTTAACTTGCTTCATAACCTCTTTGGTTGGAGTAAATTTCATCTATAAAAAATATCCACCAGGTGGAACTCAATTGCCATATTTTGTTAATAAAACGTAAAAATTGTGTCAATGGCTCAAGCTTTTGAATTTATTGCACCTTCAGTCTTAGTCGGGAGTGGGCGGTTGTTTAGCTGTCTGTGTAGTGTCAGAACGATTTTTCTACCCTAAGAGTGGCAATTCCTACTTTTTTGGCATTTGTATCGCCCACAGGTAGATCGGGATTGGTCACGGCAACGATATCGCATTTTGGCTCCCCAAACATCTAGAATTAAAAGAAATTCTTGCCTGCTGCGATGGCATTCCCGTCGATTCCATTTCCCGCCAACCCGTGCGGTTCTGCTATCTTAAATCTTAAATTTCAGTAGAGGAGTGCTTGTGAAAAAATATCGTCTGCCGTTTCTTGGTAGAGTAGGTTTGTCGATCTCGATCGTCGGTTGTGCATCTTTGGGTATAATGCCTGCGATCGCTTTTGATACTTCGCTGACTGAGGACTCTGACCCAATGGGACAAGTCACCTCAGTATCGCAGCTAACTGACGTAGACCCCAACCATTGGGCTTTTCAAGCGCTGCGATCCCTCGTCGAACGCTACGGTTGTATCGAAGGATACCCAGACCGCACTTATAGGGGCAACCGAGCTTTAACTCGCTACGAATTCGCCACCCAATTAAATGCTTGCTTAGACCGCGTTCAAGAATTAATTGCCGCAGCAGTTGCTGACTTACCCAGTAAAGAGGATATCGCCACAATTCGGCGATTGCAAGAAGAATTTGCTGCCGAACTTGCTACCCTGCGGGGACGGGTAGATGGATTAGAAACACGCACCGCTAGGTTAGAAGCGCAGCAATTTTCTACGACTACCAAACTGCGAGGTCAAGCGATTTTCGCGATTAACCAAGGTTTTGGCGGCGCACCCAATGGAGACGATACGCAAACAATTTTTGTTGACCGGGTGCGGTTAAATTTAATCACCAGTTTTTCGGGTAAAGACCTGTTAATTACAGGTTTGCAAGCGCATAATTTCAGGGGTAACGCATTCGGTGAAGGCAGCGTTCAAAACACTTTGTTCCCCGGTTCAACCCTGACTTCGGGAATGTCTAAATTGAGTTTTGAACCGCAATTCCCCGAATTCGATCCGAAAGATTTAAGTCGCTCTGGTTTTGGTAACAACGACATTGCACTTTACAAGCTGCTGTACCTTTTCCCAGCTACTGATAGGCTGTCTTTATTTGTTGCTCCTGCTGTTGAAGTATCAGATGCATTTCCTGCCATTACTCCCTTTGCCGATGAAGGACAAGAAGCGCTTTCCAGATTTGCCGGATATAACCCTGTAGTCCGCGTTTCTGGCGGTACTTCCGGTAGTGGTTTGGCTTCTGGTGCTGGCTTTATTTGGAATATCGCTCCCCAAGTTGATTTAAGGGCTTTGTACGCTAATGTTACCGCCAATTTGACATCGAGCGGCCCGGATGTATTACCGAGTGTTTCTGTTAATCCTCTGGGGGCGGGATTTTTTAGCGGCAGTTACGTTGCGGCGGCACAATTGACGATCAAACCTGTTAAAAGCCTGGATATTGCTTTAAACTACGCCCACAGCTATCACGAAATTAATATTCTGGGGACGGGTTTATCTCAAGCTTCAGAAAATGCTTTGGGAGGTTTGCCGCTTGGTATTCCCGTCCACGTCAATTCGGTAGGCGGTACTTTAACTTGGCGCGTGACGCCTAAAGTGGCGTTAAGTGGCTATGGTGCTGCTTTTTTTGTAGATGATTCTTCTGGTAGGGTGGATGCTTCTTCTACGCTTACCAGTTGGATGGCGGGTTTGCATTTCAAAGATGTTTTGATTGGCGGTAATAGTGCGGGTTTAATTTTTGGACAGCCGCTATTTCGCGTCGCAGCAGATGGGGATGCGAGTCTGAAAGCAAATGCCGATGTTGACAGGGCAACTCCCTATCATTTAGAAGCTTACTATCGCATTCAAATCAGCGATAACATCAGCGTTACGCCGGGAGCTTTTGTGTTGTTTAATCCTGAAGGGGATAAACGCAATGACACGACAACAATCGGCGTAATTCGCACAACTTTTAATTTCTAATACCGCAAGTTGCTAGTTATAAACATGCTAATTGCTAATTGCTAATTGCTAATTGCTAATCTTGGATTTTTACTCACATTAGCCATTAGTAGGGGCTAGGGCATTTGCGCTGTTATCTTGTCACCTGAAATATTTCTACGCAAATGCGATAGCCCTTACACGCCATTAGCTGCTATGCATGAGACAACTAGCAACTTGAGTTAATACCGTTTTCCCATGAATGCGCCACACTTGGGGGCGGGTTTAGAGAAATTGTTTGTTTTTCCCTGACGTGATTGGTAAAACCCGCCCCTACCAACATGTTTGAGGTGTAGCACGTATCAAGGGAAATTGGTATAATATCGTTGACCGTTGCATCGGAATTACTGCACGTAGGGTCAATTAGCAATTAGCAATTAGCAAGAAAAGCCGATCGTTCCGATGCAACCGGATTTGATATAAAACCTTGACTAGGAACCGGGTTTTTTAGAGAAACCGGGTTGCTTGAAACTCTGTAATTGACCAGAAACCGGGTTTTTTAGAAAAACCGGATTGCTTGAAACTCTGACAAATTTTGGTAAATTCTCCTAGAGCAAAACTTCTATGAATGGGACGACGTTGTTTGCAGTTATTTTCTAGATAAATATAGTCACAAAGCGATCGATCAAATTGGGTGTCGCTGTTGATTTTCCAATCTTCTATACAAACTCCAGTTAATATTGCCTGGTTAAAGTTCGTGTTAAGTGCTTGGGTTCGGCTTAAATCGGCGGCAAATAAGTCGGCTTTGCTTAAATCGGCGGCAAACAAGTCGGATCTGGTCAGATATGCGCCTCTGAGGTCTGCTAGTTGCAGGTTGGCTTCGCTTAAGTCTGCTAAATAGAGGTTGGCTTCGCTTAAGTCTGCCATTGTCAGGTTAGCTTGGTTCAGATCTGCTCCCCTCAAATCTGCCATACTTAGGTGTGCGTCGTTGAGGTTAGTTTGGCTGAGGTTGGCACTTCTGAGGTTTGCGCCTCTGAGGTACGCTTGGCTGAGGTTTGCGCCTCTAAGGTATGCTTGGCTGAGGTTGGTTTGGCTGAGGTTGACTTTGCTGAGGTTGACTCCCCTGAGATATAACCCGCGCAGGTCTGCTATCCTGAGATCCGGGTTGATTTCCGGATGGGTTTCCCGCCACTCGTTCCAAGTGTCCACTCCTTGCTTGAGTAGAACTAGATGTTCCTTGTTTGCCATGACCAGTAGTCTGTAATATTTATACTTGTTTACATTTACTGGGTGGTTTGACCCGGGTCAGGAAACCTTTCCCCCTGAGCAAGAGGACGTGGGGAGGGGGGGGACGCGGGGAATGTTTACGCACAACTTTCCCCATCTCCCCATCTCCCCATCTCCCCATCTCCCCATCTCCTCATCTCCCCATCTCCCCATCTCCCCATCTCCGCGTCTGGGCTTCTGCTGCCAGGAGAGGGGGAAATAGCGGTAAACTGTTTTAGCTGACTAATTTAAGCTTTGGTGTATGGCTAATTTTTTATTGGAAGTTGGTACAGAAGAACTCCCCGCGAATTTTGTCCCTAGCGCGATCGCACAGTGGCAATCTATCATCCCCCAAACTCTTGCGGAACAGTTCTTGACGACGGAGAAAATAGAAGTCTACGGGACTCCCCGCCGCCTCGCCGTCCTGATCCAAGGTTTACCCGCACAGCAAGCAGACAGAGTCGAAGAAATTAAAGGTCCTCCCGCAGCGGCGGCGTTTAAAGACGGTCAACCTACCCAGGCGGCGGCGGGTTTTGCTAAAAAACAAGGGGTAGAATTAGCCGCGCTGGAAGTTCGTCCTACGGATAAGGGCGATTTTGTCTTTGTGCGGAAAACGATTCCCGGACGCGCAACGACCGATATTTTGACCGAATTAATTCCCCAGTGGCTGGAAAAATTAGAAGGTAAGCGGTTTATGCGCTGGGGGGATGGAGACTTGCGCTTTGCACGTCCAATTGTTTGGTTGGTGGCGTTGTTGGATGATACTGTGCTGCCGATTAAGTTGGAGAATGGTAGCGACGTGGTTTTGAGCGATCGCATCAGTCGAGGTCATCGCGTTTTGCACCCCGAACCCGTTGCAATTCCCTCGGCAACAGATTACGCCAATTGTCTGCAATCTGGCTACATCGCCGTTGACCAAACCCAGCGTCAGGAAAACATCGAACGTCAAATTAAAACCGTCGATCAACAGCAAAATGGCTACGCAGAAATCTACCCAGATTTATTAGAAGAAGTTACCTATTTAGTCGAATGGCCTACCGCTGTTGTCGGTAAATTTGAACCAGAATTCTTGAATTTGCCTGTGGAAGTTATTACCACAGTTATGGTGACTCAACAGCGATATTTCCCCATATTTACCGCAGAAGACGCTCAAGAATTATTACCCTTTTTTATCACAATTTCCAACGGCGATCCAGCTAAATCTGATAACATTGCTGCCGGAAACGAACGGGTGATCCGAGCCAGGTTATCCGATGGACAATATTTTTATCGCGCCGATTTGGCTAAGCCGTTAGAAAGTTACTTGCCCCAATTGGAAAAAGTCACCTTTCAAGAAGAATTGGGTTCAGTGGGTAATAAAGTTGTCCGAATTAAAAATATTGCCGCAAAAATTACCTCACAACTGCAATTAAACGAGCTAGACAGCAACAATATCCAACGCGCAGCCTTGTTGTGTAAAGCCGATCTCGTCACCCAAATGGTGGGAGAATTCCCCGAATTGCAAGGAGTAATGGGACAAAAATACGCTTTAGCCAGCGGCGAAACGGAAGCCGTAGCCACGGCAATTTTTGAACATTATTTACCGCGGGGTGCGGGGGATAAATTACCCCAAACTTTAACAGGTCAAACTGTTGGATTAGCAGATAGATTGGATACCTTGGTAAGTATATTCGGGTTGGGAATGCTGCCAACAGGTTCTGCCGATCCTTTTGCCTTGCGTCGCGCTGCCAATGCGGTGATTAATATTACCTGGACAGCCGAGTTAGCCATAAACTTGCAACAGTTATTAGAGGAAACCGTAGCAGATTTTCTTGCTGCTTATCCCAATAAAGCCAACCGCGACGAACTGTTGCAACAATTGCAGGAATTCTTTATCCAACGCATCCGCACCCTACTGCAAGACGATCGGCAAATTGACTACGATTTAGTCAATGCAGTTTTGGGAGAAAACGACCCAGAATATACAGAAAGGGCGTTAAAAGATTTATTAGATGTGAGAAATCGGGCAATTTTCCTGCAAGAAATTCGGCATAACGGCAAGCTGGCGGAAATTTACGAAACCGTCAACCGTTCTACCCGTCTCGCCGCCCAAGGAGATTTGGATAAGCAACAGTTGGAACCCACATCTATAGTGCGTCCGGAATTGTTTCAAAAATCATCCGAACAAGCTTTTTATGATGCTTTGGTGCAGTTAGTACCGCAAACTCAGGCATCAAGAGAACAGCGAAATTATCAACAATTGGTGGAGGCGATTGGTCAAATTACGAGCAAAGTCAGCACCTTTTTTGATGGCGCAGAAAGCGTGTTAGTAATGGATGAGAATTTAGACATCCGGCGCAACCGTTTAAATCTGTTAGGATTGTTGCGAAATCATGCGCGGGTTTTAGCAGATTTTGGGGCGATAGTCAAGAGTTAAATTGGTAATTGGCTCGTTTCCAGGCTATGCCTAAAAATGTAGGGTGCGTTAACGCAGTAACGCACCATTTCTATATGTAGGGTGCGTTAACGCAGTGTAACGCACCATTTCTATATGTAGGGTGCGTTAACGCAGTAACGCACCATTTCTATATGTAGGGTGCGTTAACGCAGTAACGCACCATTTCTATATGTAGGGTGCGTTAACGCAGTAACGCACCATTTCTATATGTAGGGTGCGTTAACGCAGTGTAACGCACCATTTCTATATGTAGGGTGCGTTAACGCAGTGTAACGCACCATTTCTATCCTACTCATAACTTACGCAACGACACTAAATATGGTAGATGGTGCCCGACTCTGCTGGAAGAGAACACCCTACATATAGGTCCCTCTGCCCCTAGCCCCCGTTACCAGGATCCAGCCTGGTAACGAGGCGACGAGGCGATACTACTGACGTTGAAATTTTGATGCTTCTGGGAAATGTTGTTCGATTAAATTAACAATTTTCTCAGTTTCAAAATCTTCGCTAAGTTCAATTATGCGGTTGGCAAAGATAGTCGCTTCAGGATAGGATTGTTGGATGCGAATCGCTTCCTGCTCAACTAAATCGGTATAACCAACGTAAGCCGATTTATACAGGGTTATCAGTTGCTCAAAGGGGGGCATTACCATTTCTATTTCTGTAGGCAAGGTTTCTGGGGTTGAAATTTCCTCTTGGTTTTCATCAATCCACGATAAATTTAAATAATCCTCGATTTTGTGCAACAAATCTTCTGCTTGGATGGGTTTGGGGAGAAAATCGTTGCAGCCAGCTTCTAGACTTTTTTGTCGGTCAACTTCAAATACATTAGCAGAAGCAGCGATGATAACTGTATTTTTAAATTCGGGCAGTTGGCGAAGTTTTCGGGTCATTTCTAAGCCATCCATCACGGGCATTACTAGGTCAGTGATAATTAAATCAGGTTGAAATTCAATGGCTGTTTCTAAACCTTGTTTTCCATCAGCCGCTTCGCAAATTTCAAATCCGATTGGTTCTAACATATTGACGAGGACGGCGCAATTTTCCCAACGGTCGTCAATTACTAAAATTTTGCGTTTTTCACCTTGGTAGCCGATGATATTATGCGTTAAAACAGGGATTGAATCTATCGATGTGGCTGCTTCTGGCAAGTCGAGGTCGAACCAAAATGTGCTGCCAACGCCGGGGGTACTTTTGACAAAAATATCGCCTCCCATTAAAGCAACAATTTTCTGACTAATAGCGAGTCCTAATCCAGTTCCTTCGGCGCGACGGGAAATATCTCCTACTTGCTCGAAAGGTAAGAATATTTTTTCCAATTGTTCTGGGTTGATGCCGATGCCGGTATCTTCAATTTGGCAGCGGATTTTAGTAATTGGGAATTGGTAATTGGGAATTGGTAATTGGTCTTTTTTCCCCTCGTTCCCTGATTCCGCCGGAGAATGGAATGACCCATTACCAATTACGCCTACTTTGAAGGTGACGCCGCCGGTGTCGGTGAATTTAACCGCGTTGCTCAGCAAGTTAATTAAGACTTGGCGCAGGCGTTTTTCGTCGGCGATAATGAATTGGGGAAGTTGGTTGATGGGTTGGTAGGTAAAGTTAATTTCTTTTTCTCTGGCTCGGATTTGGAATATTTCTGTTAACCCGTTTAGGAAGGAGGAAAAATTAAATTCTTCGGGGTGGAGGTCTAGCTTTTGGGCTTCGATTTTAGACAAATCTAAAATATCGTTAATTAAGGTGAGTAGGTGAGTACCGCACTGGTGAATTATTTCTAAACCGCGCTTTTGATTGGGGTTGCAGTCTTTTGATTTTTGGAGAATTTGAGCGTATCCTAAAATGCCGTTGAGGGGGGTACGAAGTTCGTGACTCATGTTAGCGAGGAAGGCGCTTTTTGCCTTGTTGGCGACTTCGGCAGCTTCTTTGGCAGCTTGTAGGGCAATTTCTGCGGCTTTGCGATCGCTTATATTGCGAATCAAACAGATAACTCTATCCTCCTGGAAGCGAACCAGGCGCGCTTCAAATGTTTGCTCTCCTTTTGGCATGGGCAAGCAATACTCGATATTAACGATCGAGTTGGTTTGAAGTGCCTGCTGAATTGCTCCATAGATTGACTCATTAACTGCCGCAGGTAAAAATTCCTGCATCCTGTTACCCAGAAAAACTTCTGGGGGGACGTATAATTCTGAGTATTGTCTGGTGTGATAGTCCAGCACTGTACCGTCGGCAGCTACCAGGAAAAACAGATCGGGAAATGCTGCAAAAATTGCTCTGAAGCGCTCTTCACTCGCACGCAAAGCTTCTTCTGTTTGTTTGCGTTCGCGCAGCGCAGCTTGCTGTTCGCTTATATCTTGAATTTGAGAAATAAAATGAAGCGGATCTTGCTTTTCATCTCGCACAACTGACACACTCACCAAAGTCCAAATCACTTGCCCATTTTTATGCAAATAACGCTTTTCTAGATGATAATATGAAATTTCTTTAGCCAAAATTTTCCTACGATATTCTTGGCTAACTTCCAAGTCTTCTGGATAAGTAAGTTCCTGCCAAGTTAGAGACAGCAACTCAGATTCTGCATAACCAAAAATTTGACAAATTACAGAATTAACATTTAAAAATTTTCCGTCTAAGGAAACAATACACATGCCAATCGCCGCCGTTTCAAAGAAATTTCTAAACCGCTGTTCGCTTTCCCTGAATGCCTTTGTTCGTTCGACAATTTGCGTTTCTAAAATTTCATTATAGTCTGAAAATGCTTTTTCTTTTTCCGAGAAAACATCATTCAAGTATTGCATGTCTTCAAATGAACGCCGCAATTGCAACGCCATAATATTAAAAGAACTCGCCAGTTCTCCCAATTGATCGGCGCGGTCAATTTTTACTGGAGTATCCCAGTTTCCTTGAGCGATATTATTGGCGGCATTATGCAATATTAAAATGGGTTTGATTACCCAACCAGCGGTGATAATACCAATTCCTGTAGACGCAATTAAAGCGGCGAGACAAAGCAGCATAGTGGTGCGGTTGCTGGCGTTGATTTGCTCCATAAAATCGCTTTCTGGAACCACCACGACAATCAGCCAGTCTAGACCAAACTCATCCTTGAAGGGTGTGACCTGTATGAATTGCCGTTCGCCTTTGATTTCAAAATCAAGTTTTTTTGCGGTGTTAATCTTGGTCAATTCGCCAAAGTAAGAGGTCAAATACTGCGCTGTCAAGCGAATTATCTGCTCGCTACTTTCGGTAGCTTTCAGCCGTTTTATGTCTTGATTATCGGCAGTTTTTAAGAAGGGTGGTTCCGTGGTTGAAGAAGCTACTATTAACCCCGATCTCTCGATGATAAAAGCCTGTCCGCGAGTCCCGATTTTTAAACTTTGCAGGAAGTCACTGAGCGCTACAAGCGATAGATCGCTACTTAAAACACCTTGTAGCTTACCCGCCCGATCGTAGAGGGGGTAGCTAGCAGAAATACCTAAGTTTCTAGAATAAGGCATGTAGAGATAAATGGGACTCCATGTAGGTTTGCCTGCTTGCACGGCAATCTGGTAAAAAGGTCGCTTTGTCACATCATAATTTGGCAGATTGACCAACATTTTTTTTCGATTGCCTTGGCTATCTACGCCATACACTCGCAGGACACCCTTTTGGTAATTTTCTGTTAATGTAACTGTCAACCCTCTTTCATCGTTTCCACTTGAAATAAGTCCGCCCTGCGGGTTGCTGAAAGCAATTATAGTCAGTGAATCGAACGCTTGAATTTGTTTTAAAAAGTGGCGTTCTAAGTTTTTGGGATTTTTTATATCCACCTGACCGAGAGCTACAGCATTGACATTGTTTAAATTAATCTGCTGCGGTGTTTTTAGGTAATTTATGATGCGTTCGCTCGTGCGATCGCTAATTTCTCTCCGCAATTGTGAAGCAACATCGTTGACTGCTTCCTGTCCATTTTTAAACGAAAGATACCCCACTAACGCCACCGCGCCAGTAATTTGCATTACAAACGGGACTATCAGGACAATTCGCAAGGTTGCTTTGCGAGAAACTTTAGTAATAATCTTGTTGATGCGTTGTAAAATCATTGAGATAATTTATAATTTGTTGCCCAAGTAATTTATGCTTAGATGCCACCTGGATTAAATTCTCGGCGTTACAGTTAAGATGAGAACCGATGGTGTTCTATTATCAGTTAACAAAAGTAGTGCCAAGGTAAGATATAGTAAATTTTAGCAAAATAAAAACATTATGCAATCTTCGTATAGGTTTTTTCAAGATTTGTGTACTTTCAAGTAAAAAATTTATGCAGGACTGACGCAAAGAAACCGGGTTTCTAGGAAAAATTGTGGCTTTGTGACCAGAGATCGATGCAGAAACCGGGTTTCTCGGAAAAATCGTGGCTTTGCAACCAGAGATCGCCGCCAGAAACCGGGTTTCTAGGAAAAATCGTGGCTTTGTGACCAGAGATCGATGCAGAAACCGGGTTTCTAGGAAAAATCGTGGCTTTGTGACCAGAGATCGATGCCAGAAACCCGGTTTCTAGGAAGATAAACTTTGACAAATTTACGCAAAAATGGTAAATATAATCGCCTCGCCGAAACGAGGAGGGATTGCCACTAGCAACTGACAACTGACAACGGTAGGATAAAGGTTGCGTCGATCAGGGGAAACTAAAACACAGTCTATGCCTAACGCTCATATCATTGGTTTGGGGAGATCGGGAATTGCTGCGGCAAAACTGCTAAAACGGGAAGGATACTCAGTGACATTGAGCGATCTGAAAAACTCCCCCGCGTTTCAACAACAGCAACAGCAACTTGTCGATGATGGAATTACGGTCAAGTTAGGCTATTCTTTTGAACCGGATACTTCTGATAACCTCATCGTAGTTAGTCCCGGCGTTCCTTGGGATATTCCGGCTTTAATTCGCGCCAGAGAATTGGGAATAGAAACTATCGGCGAGATGGAATTAGCGTGGCGATATTTAAATAATATTCCTTGGGTTGGCATTACCGGAACGAATGGAAAAACGACTACCACCGCTTTAATTGCCGCTATTTTTGCAGCTGCTGGATTTTATGCTCCCGCTTGCGGTAACATCGGCTACGCTGCTTGCGAACTAGCCTTAGCAGATAAAAAACCAGATTGGGTAATTGCGGAAATTAGCAGCTATCAAATCGAATCTTCAGCAGCAGTGGCGCCGCGTATTGCTGTTTGGACAACGTTCACGCCGGATCACTTGAGTCGCCACAAAACTTTAGAGAATTATTACAACATCAAAGCGCATTTATTAACGCAAGCAGAGCTACAAATTTTCAACGGCGATGACCCGTATTTGCAAAAAAATGCACCGGCGCGTTTTAGCAATGCTTACTGGACGAGTGTCCAAGGGAAAGCGGATTTAATTAACTCAAAAGGCGCTTATATTGAGAATGGTTGGGTAGTATTTGAAGGAGAAGAAATTCTTCGTGCAACGTCCTTGCGGATGGTGGGAGAACACAATCAACAAAATTTGTTAATGGCAGTTGCGGCAGCTTGCTTGGCGGGGATAGGGAAGGATGCGATCGCTACCGCCATTGCCAATTTCCCCGGGGTTTCCCACCGCCTCGAACAGATCTGCACTTG
This sequence comes from Microseira sp. BLCC-F43, assembly GCF_041929235.1. Lineage (NCBI taxonomy): Bacteria > Bacillati > Cyanobacteriota > Cyanophyceae > Aerosakkonematales > Aerosakkonemataceae > Microseira > Microseira sp. BLCC-F43. The sequence goes on along the minus strand of NZ_JBHFNP010000067.1, from coordinate 39,235 downwards.
GGAAGGAATTGACTTTATTAACGACAGCAAAGCCACCAACTACGACGCCGCCGAAGTCGGATTAAATTCTGTTTCTGCACCCGCAATTTTAATCGCAGGCGGAGAAGCAAAAGCCGGTGATGATACCAAGTGGCTAGAAAAAATTAAAGCCAAAGCTGCCGCCGTTTTACTCATCGGCGATGCAGCAGCAGCATTTGCCAAAAGATTGGAAGAAGTTGGTTATTCCAATTACGAAATAGTCGAAACAATGGAACGCGCCGTACCCAGAGGAGCAGAATTAGCCAAACAATATCAAGCCAAAGTTGTGTTGCTATCTCCCGCTTGTGCAAGTTTCGATCAATATCAAAGCTTTGAACATCGAGGCGACAATTTTCGGGAAATTTGTCAGAAATTAGGTAATTGGTAATGGGTAATTGGTAATTGGTAATTGGTAATTGGTAATTGGTAATGGGTAATGGCATTCCCAGGCGACCGCCTGGGGAACGAGGAAAAACAATTAGCAATTAGCCATTAGCAATTAGCAATGAGCAATTAGCAATTAGCCATTAGCAATTACCAATTACCTATTCCCGCCTTTCCTGATAATCATCAGAAGAAGCCGGATCTAATTCCCACCTGCGATCGTCGCGAGTTTCGTACTTATCAAAACCGTAATAGTCTTCTTTATCGTGCATTTCTGTACCAACAGCTTTACCCAGATCGTCAACAATATCTTGATCCGGAGTCGCAACTGTTCCACCTACCGCCTCGTCACCTACTGCTTCTGCTTGTTCCCAAGCTGCATCAATATCGCCGCCAGTTAATTCAGGGCTAGTTGAGGTATATTGTTGCATTTCATCCTGCAATCTGCGCGTGCCAATATTGTAACCAGGCTCGTCTTTAACTCCCGTTCCATAAGATTCGGTAATTTCCTGCGGCAGATCGCTAATTTGCGCTTCCTCTTCCGTATCCTCTGTATCTGGAGGCATTATATTTAAACCGATATTAGATTCCAGTTCATCGGACAAACCACCAGTTGTAGAAGATTTTGCTTTGTTTGCCATAAAACTTACTCCTGAACCCCTTTTTTAGCTTAGTTTTTATCGAACTTGCCTACCTATCTCTTTAGAGCGAAACCAAATCTATCACTTTAGAGCGAAGAAGATTTTCTCAGTAATGCCTACGCTTAGAAGCGTATCGGGGACAAGTTAAAGATCATGAAACGCGACGAGTTTCTCAAACACGTTCAAAGCGTCGCTCAGCTTGATTCGCGTGAAGAAGCTGAGCGTGCTACCCGCGCCACTTTTGAAGTACTTGCCGAACGCATTGTAGGCAATGAAGCCAAAGATTTAGCTTCCCAACTGCCGCAAGAGTTAGGACAGTATTTGCGTGGTAGAGAAGGTGAAAACGGTCAAGCTTTCTCCCTCAAAGAATTCTATCAGCGCGTAGCGGATAAAGAAGGCGTAGAACCAAACATTGCTGCGATGCATGTCAGGGCAGTATTTACAGTTTTGCAGCAAGCGGTTACCCCCGGTGAATTCGCCGATGTCCGCGCCAATTTTTCACCCGATTACGAAGAGTTGTTTGCCGTACAGAATATATCGTAATTGCTAATTGCTAATTGCTAATTGCTAATTTTATTGTTGAGGATTAGCAATTAGCAATTAACCATGAGCGATTAGCAATTACCCATTACCGAGGAATGAATATGATCTCAAACAATCAAGGCTCTCAAAAGCGCGTTGCAATCCTGTTAGAACACGGGGTTGAAGATGCTGAGTTTCAAATTCCTTATAAAGCCCTAAAAATGGCGGGAATCGATGTAGTTGTCCTCGGTTCGCGCACGAATGAGGATTATAAGGGGAAGCAGGGCAAAGTTTCGATGAAAGCCGATGCAACGACGACGGAAGCAAGCGCTGAAGAATTCGACGCTGTTATTATTCCTGGCGGAATGGCACCGGATCGGATGCGAGTTAATCCAAATACGGTGCAATTTGTGCGGTCAGCTATGCAGCAAGGAAAACTGATTGCTGCTGTTTGTCACGGACCGCAAGTTTTGATTGACGCCGATGTACTTAAAGGTAAAAATGCCACCGGATTTAGGGCAATTCGCAAGGATATGCAAAATGCCGGGGCGCATTATATCAACGAGCCTTTGGTAATAGATGGAAATTTAATTACTTCCAGACAACCGAGCGATTTAGCAATTTTTACCACGGCGATTTTAAGTCGTTTGGGTTACGGCGGGAAAGAAGCTGCACTGCCTGATGAAAGCGATACAAATGCCGAATGGTGGAAACTCGCGGATGCTTGGGGCGGATCGACTAAAGGCGAAATTGTCACCGCAATTAATACTGCCTTGGGTGGAGAGCGTTATTCCCACGAAGCATTTCAACATTATGCCGAAAAAACCTCGGATGTCGAAGTGCGTCGCCTGCTTCAAGAGATAGTTCAAAATAAACAGCATCACATTCAAATGCTAGAAGCTAGGCTCAATGAATTGGGCGAAAAACCCTCTTTACCGGCTAAAGCTGCCGATACTTTGGCGAAGTTGCAAACCTCGCTTCAAGGTAGCGATGAAATGGCTATGATGCGTCGCGCACTGGGCGATATTCAAACGGGTGTGGTTGATGTTTATAACCTGATGCTCAAGTTAACCGACCCGGTGACGGTGAGATTATTAACTCAAATTGAAGCAGATTTGTCTGAGTACGAGCGGCGTTTTGCCGAACTTTACCGTCAGCGGTTCGCCGGGGCAATCACCAAGCCAGCTAAACCCTCTACTGGCGCGGCTGTAACGGCTGCGTGAACAATTGCTTAAAGATTGCAGGTGAAAACTTAAGCTCGCAGACAAAAAATTGAAGATTTTAATCTCTGTGCCAGCTTAAATTTAAAATTGAACTGTTTTTTTCATCTGCAATTAATAATGCAATTTAAAGATCGAACCGCAGCGGGGCAAATGTTGGCAAACCAGTTATCTGCTTATGCCAATCGTCGGGATGTTTTGGTGCTGGCATTACCTCGCGGTGGAGTTCCAGTCGCCTATGAAGTCGCAAAAGCGCTGAATGCGCCCTTGGATGTGTTTCTGGTGCAAAAATTGGGGGTTCCCGGTTGCGAGGACTTGGCGATGGGTGCGATCGCCAGCGGCGGGTTCCGCGTCATCAACTTTGAAGTCGTCGCCGCCCATCGCATCCGATGTGGGATCGTTGAGCGCGTGGCGTACAGAGAACGCTGGGAATTGCAACGCCGCGAGTTGATCTACCGGGGTAATCAGCGATCGCTCGACGTTTACGACAGTACAGTCATTCTCGTCGATGACGGCATCGCCACCGGGGCTACCATGCGCGCAGCGATTTTGGCACTGCGACAGCAGGAAGCTAAGAAGATCGTCATCGCCGTCCCCGTCGCCCCCGCTAAAACTTACGCTCAATTGCGACCCGAAGTAGACGAAATCTTTTGCCTATTGACACCAGAACGTTTATATGCACTAAGCGCTTGGTACTATAAATTCCCGGCGATCGCAGACCAACAAGTGCAACAAATACTTGAGTTAGCTAACCAAAGTCAACTCGCAGCGTGATTCAAATAAAGGAAAAGAAACAAAATGAAAGCTGTTTGCTGGCATGGTGCGAACGACGTGCGCGTCGAGACGGTTCCCGACCCGAAAATATTAAATCCCCGCGATGCGATGATCAAAATTACCTCAACTGCGATTTGCGGCTCGGATTTGCATATCTACGATGGGTTTATCCCAACGATGCAGAAAGGGGATATTTTGGGTCACGAATTTATGGGAGAGGTGGTCGAACTTGGGTCGCAAGTGAAGAATTTAAAAATCGGCGATCGCGTCGTCGTTCCCTTCACAATTTCCTGCGGCAATTGCTTTTTCTGCAACCGGGATTTGTGGTCGCTCTGCGATAACAGCAACCCCAACGCTTGGATGGCAGAAAAACAAATGGGTCATTCCCCAGCGGGATTATTTGGTTACTCGCATTTATTCGGCGGTTATGCAGGCGGACAAGCAGAATATGCCAGAGTCCCCTTTGCCGATGTTGGCTGCCTCAAAATACCCGATGGTTTAACCGACGAGCAAGTATTATTCCTCACCGATATCTTTCCCACCGGCTACATGGCAGCAGAAAATTGCAACATTAAACCAGGGGATACCGTAGCCGTTTGGGGATGCGGTCCTGTAGGACAATTTGCTATTAAAAGTGCCTATATGTTCGGGGCCCAAAGAGTCATAGCCATCGACCGCATTCCCGAACGCCTACAAATGGCAAAAGAACAATGCAAAGCCGAAGTAATTAATTACGAAGAAATCGATCCGGGTGAAGCCTTAAAAGAAATGACCGGCGGCAGAGGTCCCGACGCTTGTATCGACGCCGTAGGCATGGAAGCCCACGGTACAAATATCGATTACCTTTACGACCGAGTCAAGCAAGCGGTACGTTTAGAAACCGATCGACCTACCGCTTTGCGTCAAGTAATACTCACCTGTCGTAAAGGCGGAAATGTCTCGATACCAGGCGTTTACGGCGGCTTTTTAGACAAAATTCCCATGGGCGCAGCCTTCAACAAAGGGTTAACTTTCAAAATGGGACAAACCCACGTCCACAGATATTTGAAACCTTTGTTGGAACGGATTCAAAACGGTGAAATTGACCCATCTTTTGTGATTACCCATCGCCTGAAATTAGACGAAGCGCCCCACGGATACGAAATTTTCAAACACAAAAAAGATAACTGCATCAAAGTTGTGTTGAAACCATAATAGCTAATAGCTAATTGCTAATAGCTAATTGACCCTCGTTCCCACGGATCTTGCCTGGGAACGCTATTACCCATTACCCAGGAGGTTTTATGTTACTCAAAAACAAAGAATCTGGCAATTTAGTGGAAATCCTTGATGTTCAAACACTGATAAACCCATCTAAAGAGAAAGTCCCCGGACAAACTCAAGAAGGGCAAGAAGAACAAGATCCAGAAGGTTATTCCAAGCATAATTTGATTTTTCCTTCCGGTGAAGAACTCCCCCGCTGCTGGGTAGATGTCAATTACAACAATGCAGCTTAGCTAATTGCTAATAGTTAACATTCGACAACGCTCCTAGACTCTTAACTATTAGCAATTAGCAATTACCAATTACCAATTACCAAGGCGAAATTTATGCCCGATACCAGCGTTAAAAAAGTTGATTCTGCCTATTCTCCAAAAGGGGAAATGGGGCAAAAATATCTCGCATCGGGAAAAAGCTTGTCGATGCGCCTTTGGGAAGATGAGCAACCCGGTGAAGACAAACCACCGACTCAGCGCGAGTATGAAACCGTCGGTTATGTAATTCAAGGTCGCGCTGAATTACATATCGAAAATCAAATGGTTTTGCTTGAACCCGGTTCATCTTGGGTTGTGCCTAAAGGTGCATCCCATACTTACAAAATTCTCGAACCATTTACCGCCGTTGAAGCAACTTCTCCCCCCGCCCAAGTTCACGGGCGCGATGAGTAATACAGAAACCCGGTTTCTCTAAGAAACCGGGTTTCTTCATATCTGCCTCATCCTTAAGTCATATATTTAAGCCAAAAATTTAGTAAAAATAATTACAAAATGGTTACTAAAGAAAGATACGGTAACCGCCAATGAAAGTTTATTGTAAATAAGTGTGAAGACAGGGAACCAACATTAGTTGGACGAAAAAGGAAGATTAAATGCAAAGCAACGTAGTTGAGATGCCGCCGATTAGCTGGAACGAACAACTCCAAGCGGTTGATTATCATGAAGCTGAGCAGCAATTTGTAACGCTGCTGGAATTGGAAGATTTAGATACAAAGCTGGAAATTCAGCCAGAAATAGCAGAGAATTTTGCCAGAATACTCGACAGCGCCATCCAAATTGCTTATCAAGAAGCACCCGGAGAAAGCGAAGCAGCACATCGTTTTTTGCAGCGGGTACTTTATCGCATAAACCGACTAAAACTGTTTTGGTACGACGATCTGCGAAACTATACTAACGAAAGGTCTGGTTACTTGCGGATAGTGCGCGATCGCATCGAGTATTTCTGGCAAAAGTGGGAACTGGCACAAATAGACGTAGAAGCACTAAAGCAACTCGATGTCAAGCAAGCATTGATCGAACGCGCCGCATATGATGTCGATCCGCCGTTGAATGAAAATAGCCGATATATCCGTGAAGAAATCAGCGAAGCGGGGTATCAACATTTACTGGCGATCGCATCCTTCGACGGGTTAGTTGAAGCAAGTCGTCTTTCCCGCATTTTGGGAGGCGCTGCCAACGAAGTACAATGTACTTTAGTGCGGGTATTATTAGAAGAGTACGGCAGCGGCAAATTAAATCGCAAACACTCTACTTTTTTTGCCAAAATGCTTGCCGAATTAGGACTCAATACCGAACCAGAAGGATATTTTGACATCGTACCCTGGGAAGTATTAGCAAGCATTAACCACAACTTTCTATTAACAGAATGCAAGCGTTATTTCCTGCGTTACAACGGCGGACTGGCGTATTTTGAAGTAGTAGGACCCGCCATCTATAAAAATTATCTCGCCGCAGCGCAACGCTTGGGATTATCAGAAGCAGCGATGGGATATTGGGAACTGCACATTAGAGAAGACTCACGCCACGGACGCTGGATGATCGACGATGTTGCATTACCGTTGGTAGATATGTATCCTAACGACGCATGGCAAATTGTGTTGGGGTACGACCAAGAGAAATTTATGGGCGATCGCGCCGGTGACGCCGTCGTCCGATCGCTCCGCCAAGCAGAACTTCGCTAACTAATGTTTGTAGTAGGGACTTTAGTCCCCAAAAGTCTAATAAACAACGACACAACTGCACTAACTAATGTTTGTAGTAGGGACTTTAGTCCCCAAAAGTCTAATAAACAACGACACAACTGCACTAACTAATGTTTGTAGTAGGGACTTTAGTCCCCAAAAGTCTAATAAACAAGGACTAAAGTCCTTACTACGAACTTTCAAATGCTGAAAATTTACCGATTACCAATTACCATTAATATGTTCGACCAATCTATCTTCACAAAACAATCCAATTCACCGTATTCAATTACCAAAAATGCACCATATCCCAGTAAAATTGCCAAGCGCAGTCCTTCTGGAAAAGAGATATTTATATGCCCAGAAGAATCTAATTTTTACTCTCAATGTTTAGACACATTCGTTCTACAAAACTGTTGGGAAAATGAAGCCGTAATAGAATTTGGGTCTGGCGATGGACTTCCCGTCATTCATTCCTTACTGAGAACGGAATTTTTAGGGTGCATTCATGGATACGAACTCAATAGTTCAGCTTGTAAAATTGCCAATAGCAAAATCGCAGAATACTCACTAACCGATCGCTATGTAGTTCACAATACCTGTTTCTTCACATCATCTAAACCTGCCGCGAGGTATCTTGTCTCAAACCCCCCCTATTTGCCAGCAGTAGATGACGATATTTACCTGCCATTATTACGCGGCGGGACAGACGGTTCTACAATTACCAGAAAGCTTTTTTCGTTAGGTTACGACAACGTCATGTCGCTGGTTTCTAGTTACTCTAATCCAGTCGATACAATTGATTATGCCATCGCACAAGGTTACTCTGTTTCCAAGTTTTTAGTCACCCCGCTAGAATTTGGTTATTACAGTTCCGAACCCAAAGTTAGAAACACCATCGCCAAGCTACGGGAACAAAAGAAAGCTTTCTATTCTGGAAACATCTACCTTCTAGCTGGAGTACTATTTCAAAAACAGTCATTAGCCACCGCCAATCTATCCGATGAGCTAATTCAAATCATCACGAGCTTGTAAAACTTGGAAAGCCGAATTCATCCACCCGGTTTCTTTAAGAAACCGGGTGGATTGAGCCTAACAATTTTTGTTTCAAAGAACGCATCTTAATTATATTCCTAAAGGTTGATGAACGAAACTAATTTAATTAGTTTCCTGGTAGGTAAGAATAAACAACAACAGGTCTTAGGCAAAGAAACCGGGTTTCTGCGTAGATGTCTAGTTTCCCACCGACGATTTTTTATAGAAACCCGGTTTCTAGACTCGTCGTGGGTAAGTCCTGAACAATATTCGCGGTTCGTATTAGATACATATGAACCCCGAAGACAGAATTTGCCAGAGGAGTGTTTCGGAAAGTCCCCCGTTATCTAAACGCAAAAGTTACTCAAAGAGGCTGTCATGTTTTATCACACCAAAAAACTGCAATATTTCAAACCACCAGAAAAACCCGATGCAGTCTACGCGAAGAAAATTCAGGAACTGATCGGCGGTACATTTGGTGAAATGACCGTGATGATGCAGTATCTATTTCAGGGTTGGAACTGTCGCGGTCCTGCTAAGTATCGCGATATGCTGCTAGATGTCGGGACTGAAGAAATCGGTCACATCGAAATGCTAGCAACAATGATCGCTCACCTATTAGATAAAGCCCCGATCAACCTGCAAGAAGATGGTGCAAAAGATCCCGTCGTCGGTGCAGTAATGGGCGGTACAAGTCCACGGGATGTAATTATGGCAGCGGCGATGAACCCGCAACATGCAATTGTTTCTGGTTTGGGTGCAACCGCTGCCGATAGCGTTGGTTATCCTTGGAACGGTCGTTTTATCGTTGCTAGCGGTAATTTAATGGCTGATTTCCGGTCAAATCTCCACGCCGAAACACAAGGACGCTTGCAAGCGGTGCGGATGTATGAAATGAGTGACGATCCGGGGGTAAAAGATACGCTCAGTTTCATGATTGCTCGCGATACAATGCATCAAAATCAGTGGTTAGCCGCAATTGAAGATTTGAAAGATTCTGGACTCGAAGATACGCCGGTTCCTAGTTCCTTCCCCTTGGAATTGGAGAAGCGGGAATTTGCCTATCAGTTCTGGAATCATTCTGACGGAACTGACAGCGCCGAAGGTCGTTGGGCGCAAGGCAAATCGATGGACGGTAAAGGTGAATTTGAATATATCGAAAATCCTCAACCCCTAGGTCCCGAACCCGTACCACCCCAAGTCGATCCGCGTTTGCACGGTACGCCTCAAGTCAGAAACAGCACCAACACCAATGTCACCAATGGTAACGATAACAACCCATTGGTGGCAATTAAGCGCATCGTTACCGGCAGCTAGAAACTTGCAGAAACCGGGTTTTTTACAAAAACCCGGTTTCTCTTCAGTGAGTAGGGGCACGGCATGTTTTAGATTCTCCTCTTGGGCGATAATTTAATCTTGTCGTGCCCCTACACCCCGAGCGTAAACAGTATTATTTCCCCCCATCGCAACTGTTATCCAAGTGCAACATAATTGCCTTAGAAAGTCCTGCCCACACAGGTGTATTAACATCAGCTTTTCTCAGAGCTTCTGCCGTCCAAGAGTTACAATTTCTCAAGATTGAGTAAGTGCCTTTAGCCTCGTAATAGCTAACGTTTTGACGGACGCCATAGGGGAATCTATTTTTTTCTCCTTGCCAGTTTAATATAAAAGTATCTCTAATAAATTTATTTAACTTTAAATAACCCGTTGTACTCACGCCAAAACATTCTATTTCAAAATTTTGCGGCAGGTTTTTGTAACCTTCCACTCGGATAACCGAGGGATTGGGAAGAAATAGTGCTTTAATACCCGCAGCAATTTTTGCATCAATTTCCCTGGGCGGGTTCATATAAAATTCTCTTTCTCCCCAGCCAAAACCTAAGTAATTGTAATCGGCATTTTTACCTGCACCTATTTGATTCAAAGATAAATGTTTCCGCCAGTCAAAAATTGTATTCTGGACGGGCACTACAATTTCTGAATGGAAGCCAAAGTTAATAACGCAGATTTTCACATCGCAACTGGCTGGCAAACTCTTATATTTTTGAGGCAGTAAAGCTCCAATCAACAGCGACGAAAAAATAAAAATAGGAACGATAAAAACATAATAAAATTTTATTTTTATCATCTACTTAATCTCCCAATTTTAAAATGTTATGAGAACTCCCAAAAATTTTACACAAATCTCATACTATTGTTAGATGAACTGATAAAAATATGCCTGTACCTTGATATTACTTCAAACAAAAATCGGATCTAGGGCAATGGCATTGTCAGCAGTTATTTTAGATGTAGATGGAACGCTGGTTATCAGCAACGATGCACACGCGCAAGCTTGGGTGGAAGCGTTTGCTACTTATGGCTATGACGTACCCTTCGAGAAAGTTCGACCGCTGATCGGGATGGGCGGCGATCAAGTCATACCAAAAATGGTACCAGGACTTGATAAAGAAGAAGGGGACGGAAAAGCTATTTCCGAAAAGCGCAAAGAACTGATTATCAAAAAATTCGCTCCGACGCTTCCTGCTGCACCGGGTGCGCGAGATCTGATATTGAAGATGCAGCAATCTGGTTGGCAACTGATTATTGCTACTTCGGCGACGAGTGAAGAACTTTCGCTGTTATTAAAAGCGGCAAAAGTTGACGATTTGCTCGCAGAAGCAACAACATCGAGCGATGCGGAACATTCTAAGCCAGATCCCGATATTGTGGCAGCCGCATTGGAAAAGTTGCATCTGGAACCACATCAAGTTGTGATGATTGCGGATACTCCCTACGATATTGCAGCGGCGAGTAAATGCGGAGTGGGAACGATCGCATTTCGCTGTGGTGGCTTTGATGATAGCCAGTTAGAGCGAGCGATCGCTATCTACGACGACCCCGCCGATCTGCTAGCACACTACAACGAATCTCCATTAGCTAATAGTTAGAACTGACGCGGGGGCGGGGAGACGCTAAGGACGGGGGGACGCTAAGGACGGGAAGAGTCTCTATATGTAGGGTGCGTTAACGCAGTGTAACGCACCATTTTTAGCTAAAACCGACAGAAGCCCCACGACTCACCCGCAAGGGGAGCGTGGGATGAATGGCTTCGCGGCGACGAGTTGACCCCCGACCATTATCAGCCGCTAGGTTGATCGGGGAGTGGGGTCGGCGAGGAGCCGCCAATTTGTGTATTTGGCAACCTATCAATCCAATCTTCAACCAACTGTGTAACTGTCTTTTCCTTGCTTTGTGCATAAGACTTGAGCTTGTTATATCTTTTTTGAGATAGCCTGATTCTAATAGATTTTTCTGGGATAATGTATCCACGATAGGGATACATTTATCCTAATATATAAATGGTCGTTGACCCACCCACACGGCTGTAAACAACACGAAGTAGCGGTACGACGCAAGCGAAAGGAACTAGCGTGAGCAAGGGGGAAGGAACGTCGCCAACTGGTAAGCCATTGCTTTGACACTCACCGACCTAAAGGTGCGGTGATTCTTGCATCTACAGGTACTCTCCACTAGGGAGAATACCCTTCATCAAGTTAAGGGTTGTGCCAAGCAACCCATTCTCTAGACCAGATGAAGCCATTACAGCAGCATCTCTCTTTAGGTCTAAAGAACAACAGAAACCATCCCACCTGGAAAGGTTTCTAGCCGCGTTTAAATCAGCGTTGTGGTAGTGACCATTAGGACAATTAAAATGATGTCCTTTTCTCTCGCCAAGACTGCCGCAAGTTGAGCAAGATTTACTGGTGTATGGGGCCGGACGCTTGATTATTCTCAACCCTTTGAGAGCTAACTTATAATCTAGTTTCTGCTCTAAAGAATAGTAGGCCCAAGAATGCCTTGACTCACCACTATCAGCCCGATTCTTGTTCCTCTGTTTCATGGTATCTCGACATCCTGCCAAATCTTCAACCACTACATCAGCATTCAAATATTGGGCGAATCGCACAATCCTTTTGCTAATCTTGTGGTTAACAGATTCCATCCATCTACGCTCGCGCTTATCCCACTTCTTTAATGCTCGGAATTTCTTGGCTAATTGCAAAGACTGACGACGTTTCTGAAAATAACGACGACGATGTTTAACTTCCTTGCCACTAAAGAACTTGCCAAAACCTTTGGCGGGTGCTACCACAGCTAAATTGTTTTGCCCTCGGTCACATCCAATTCTGTTAATCGTCTGTAGCTGTGGAACTTCCATAGTCACAGATATATAGGCATACCATTGATGTCGATGTTCGATTAATTTGGCAGAACCTTTATCAATTAAAGGATCGCTAATTAACAGCCTGTCTAAAATAGGTTGCCAATGCCTTGATGCTACTTCAACAGGAACTCGTTTGATTCCTTTGATAGTGGGAAAACTTAAACTATAAGTTTCACCAACTTTGTGGAGCGACCAGTTCTGCTTATTGATTTCTGGGGGCAAGGATTTATATTGTTTAACTTGCTTCCCAACGACCGATGTAGTATGGCGAATTGTTTGATTTGCGAGTGCAGACATGAGCGAAGTTTCTACCTTGGCTGTGGTTAACTTTCTCCTCTCTGGGAGTGGAATAGTTAATAACCAATTAGCTAAACGGGTGTTCTCCTGAGTCATTTCGCCAAATAGTTTTACTTTGGCTTGATTGAGTTGAGAAAACTTGAGTTTTAGCGTGATAGGTACTTTACTCATGCTAGAATTATAGCAGATTTTACCCAGATAGGTAAAGCCGTCCTAGAAGGACGGGGCTTTAAACCCAAGATTTCGGTAAAACAATTTAACTGCCTGCGGGAGGCGGGCGGCTGCCTGGGTTCTCTCTTTGAAGAGATAAAGGACGCAAGTCCAGAGATGCTGTGTAAGTCTTGGAGCGTTTTTGGTAACGCACATTGTAGAAACAATGTTCCCAACAGAGCAACGGCAAGTGAGACAGGAAGCCTACACTGTATACGAAGTATCAGTGTACGTACTTCACTACCTGTAGTACTCCTCGTCAGCGGGGTCGCCGTAAGGATCTTCGCTCCCTGGACTGATATAGCCGTATTGATCCTCGTCAGCGGGGTCGCCGTAGGGGTCTTCGCTCGCCGGACGCACATCGCCGTAGTAGCCTTCTGCGGGGTCGCCGTAGGGGTCTTCACTCGCTGGACGCACATCGCCGTAATAGCCTTCTGCGGGGTCGCCGTAGGGGTCTTCGCTGGCTGGACGGACTCGACGGTCGTATTCTCTATCGCGATCGCTTTCCTCTTCGTTTTTACCGAGAAAAGCATCTTGGATGTCTCGCAAAAATCTGTCAACCATAACGATCTCCTGATTTGGTAATTGGTCGTGGGTGATGGGTCATTTTCACCCGCTCACCCGTTCACACAGGCGAGACGCCTGTGCTACCCTGCTACTGTGCAGGCACTAAATCGGTTAAATCGCGCCCGTCTGTCCTTCCGTTATAACCTTGAAAGTCGCGATATCGTTGTGCCTCTTCTGCTGGAACCGCAATGCCTTCTCGCGGCGGCGTTACCCAGTGCGCCCGTCCTTGAGCATCGCGATAGTAGACGCGCCCGTTCTTAGAAAGGTAATACTTGCCTTCTGGGCCTTGCTCTTGCCTGTTCTTATGCCGATTGTAGAGGTAGTAAAGTGCAGCAGCGCCTGCCAAAATTGCCACTTTTTGACCCGTTGATAATCCCCTTCTCGCTTGAGGTTGTTGATTTGCTGGAGGAGGGACTACTCTTCCACCACGGGTATCATCAATCGGCGGCGGTGGTGCATACTGCTGTCTCGGACTTGAGCAAGCAGCAAACAACGGAACCGATAGCAATGTTGAAAGCAGCCAAGCTTTAGTACGTAAAAATTTTTTCGGCTCAGGTTGAATTGCGTTCATTGCCTCTTTTTTACCTGGGGCTAAAGGACAATTTTTGGCGGGTGATTAAAACCAACGCTGTTGCATTAGGGTTACCACTAAAAGTGCTGAGTGCCGAAATGCCGTCAACTGCTTGCCGCCTTTGTCCGGGACTTGGCACTCAGGACTTTTAGCTAGACCGTCCTCTGGCTGCCAGTGGAAAGGCTTTTACAACGATCTACAACAGCGCCACAATTTGATTTTCAATAATTTAATCGTGCCGCAATTTGCCGTTCGTTCCATCCAGCCTGAGGTAGAAAGTTTTTTCACCTACTTCACACCATAGGAATATACAGTTTGGTCAACTATTTAGTTTAATTAGTTTAAAGAGAGATGGAGCTTGACAAAATCTGGAATGCCTCAATACTTTGGAAAACTACCCACCACAAATCAAGCTTGGTCAACCATCGCCGCTGTAGAATCAATTGACTCGGATCAACGGGGCGTTTGGTGCAACTGTGGCGAGGCACGCCTTGGCATCAAGGTACTAGCACCTAATTTAATTCACGTGCAAATGTCTCCCACCGGGGAGTTTATCCCCCGTCGTTCTTGGGCAGTAACCAAGGACGATCCAGAATGGCAATTCGTACCTTTCCAAGTGCGAAAAAGCGATGAAAAGGTAGAAATTGAAACCGAACAATTGCGCGTTTGTATCGAGCGCAACCCGTGTCGCATTGCCTGTTTCGACAAACAAGGGCGTTTGTTTGCACAAGATGTAGATCTGGGAATGGCTTGGCGCATGAACAAAAGTTCTTCCTTATCTTCCCCCCTTGTAGGGGGGACTGAGGGGGGTGCCGTCGCTGCTTGGAAACGGATCGAAACAAACGAACATTTCTATGGTTTTGGCGAACGCACTGGACTACTAGATAAATTATCTGAAGTTAAAACAAATTGGGCAACTGATTGTTTAGATTACGGTTCGCTGACGGATGAAATGTACCAGGCGATTCCATTTTTTATCGCCTTACGTCCCCAATTAGCTTACGGTATTTTCTGCAATACTACTTTTTGGAGTCAGTTCGATATCGGTGCGGAACAACCTGGTGTTTGGCGGATGGAAACCCGGGGAAATGAATTAGATTATTACATTATTTACGGCCCCGAACCAGCACAAATTCTCAGCACTTATACCCAACTAACGGGTAGAATGCCTTTACCGCCAAAATGGGCGCTGGGTTATCATCAAAGCCGCTGGAGTTACGAATCTGAAGCAGTGGTGCGGGAATTGGCGCAGGAATTTCGCCAGCGGCGCATTCCTTGCGATGTAATTCATTTAGATATTGATTACATGCGGGGATATCGCGTGTTTACTTGGAGTCCGAAACGCTTTGGAGATCCGGCTAAATTAATCAGCGATTTAAAGCAACAGGGTTTTAAAGTAGTGACAATTATCGACCCTGGGGTGAAGTACGAACCCGAAGGCGATTATCATGTGTTTGACCAAGGGCTAAAAAACGATTATTTTGTGCGAAAATCCGATGGGCGGATATTCCACGGGTATGTTTGGCCTGATAAAGCTGTATTTCCCGATTTTATGCGTGCTGAAGTGCGACAGTGGTGGGGCGACTTGCACGCCAGTTTGACCGATGTCGGCGTCGCCGGGATTTGGCACGATATGAACGAACCGGCGATAGACGATCGCCCGTTCGGCGATCGAGGTGTTAAAATTTGGTTCCCCCTCGATGCACCCCAAGGTGACGGAAGCGACTCCACCACCCACGCAGAAGTTCACAACCTTTATGGGTTAATGATGGCGAAGGCGTCTTATGAAGGAATGCTAAGACAGCGTCCTCATGAGCGATCGTTTATCTTAACCCGATCTGGTTTTGCCGGGGTGCAGCGATATTCATCTGTTTGGATGGGGGATAATCAATCGTTGTGGGATCACCTGGAAATGTCCCTACCAATGTTGTGCAATATGGGGCTATCCGGCGTCGCGTTTGTCGGGTGTGATATCGGCGGTTTTGCAGGTAATGCTACCGCTGAATTATTCGCCCGTTGGATGCAACAAGCAATACTTTATCCTCTCATGCGCGGACACTCGGCGATGACAACTGCCCGTCACGAACCTTGGGTTTTTGGCGAACAAGTGGAAAATATTTGCCGCGAATACATTAATTTACGCTATCAGCTATTGCCCTACATTTACACGTTGTTTTGGCAAGCAGCAACAACTGGCGCACCAATTTTACGTCCGTTAGTTTATGATTACCCCAACGATTCCAAAACCTATACTCTGTCCGATCAAGTATTGTTGGGTTCCTCGATCATGGCAGCACCTATTCTTCGTCCTGGAATTGAATATCGCGCTGTTTATCTGCCTGAAGGAAGTTGGTACGATTGGTGGACTGGAGAGCTTTATCAGGGGCCAACCCACATTTTAGCTCACGCACCTTTGGAACGAATGCCGCTTTACGTGCGGGGGGGTGGGATAATTCCAATGTCGCCAATAGTGCAATTTGTTGATGAGCGATCCCCCCAACCCCCCTTGTCAAGGGGGGCACAAGACTTATCTGCCGCACCTCAGGGCACCCAAGACTTATCTGCCGCACCTCAGGGCACCCAAGACTTACCCCCCAAGGCATTGGGGGCATGGGGGGATCTAAGGCTACGGATTTGGCCTGGTACGGGTGAATTTACCCTTTATGAAGATGATGGAAATAGTTTTGAATACAGAACGGGTGCGTGGGCGACTACAACTTACCGCGTGCGTCCTGAAGACCCACAATTCATTGTAGAAATTGAGGCGCGGTCAGGACAATTTTCCCCTCCCTCGCGGGAAGTTATTGTGGAATTAGTCGGGGTGGGAGAACAGCGTTTTACCGATGATGGTACGGCGCAGAATTTGGTGTTTGGTTAGTTACCAGAAACCCGGTTTTTCAAAAAAACCGGGTTTCTTAAAAAAATCTGACTCGGCTAAAGATTTATAACCGGATTAGAAACCGCTAAAAAATGCTCCGAGAAATTACAAATTCAGGAAAACGATCAAATTATCAATATACTGGAAAGCTTTACCGATGCCTTTGTCCACTTGGATCGGGAGTGGCGCATTACCTACGAAAACCAAGAAGTAGCTAAACTCAACCAACAAAAGCGAGAGGAAATGATCGGCAAACCCCATTGTCAACAGTGGTATTGGTCAGTCGTTACTATAGTAGAAAAGCAATATCGCCTTAGCTAATTTAATATATCCTGGGGTAGAAGTCCTTAGCATACATAACAGCGTAGGATACGTTTGTGGAAAATAAAAAAGGAGACAATTGATATGCAGCGGATTTTATCGGATTTAGGAAAAGTGGTTCGCCAAAGCTTTTTAGTTGTCGGTTTGATTAGTTTGCTTAGCTTATCAGGTTTATCGATTTTCAGCCCTCAACCAAGTTTAGCAGCCGCTGACAAAGACAATTCGTCAGTTCTGGACAAAGGTAGCAATAGCCAATCTGTAAAAAGCCGGGAAGAAGCCTACGACAAAGCCATCAAAGCCATTGACGACCCCGAAGGACTGGAGAAGGTCTACGAGAAAAATTTAGAAAAGTACGAAAAAGAAAATCCCCAACCAGGTATCATTGAAAGCGCCAAAGACGTAATTAAAGAAGTTACCCAACCTGAATAATTTCTCCTCGTTCGATCTAGAAACCCGACTTCTCCAAGAAGTCGGGTTTCTGGGTGTTACTCGCTCAATTCCTGTTGTAAATACTTGCCCCATTTGGCAGCCAGAGGAATTTCTGTAAAAGGAATTCGCACTGAATTTGCCGAATTTGGTAAGAAAAATTCCAAAACAACACCACGACCAGATATGGGTGGCTTATCTAAATCAACCGGCTTATCATTGACTAACAAACGGATAGATTGTACGTCTTTAAGAGAAAATGTTTCTAGATTCACCGGGCCAGAGCGGGTGGGTTTTCCCCAAGTTAAATTGTCCCCTTTCTGACCCAGGACTGCGTAAATATCGTACTTAGCCCGCTCGAATCCAGATGCCCAAGTGCGATATGCTTCGACTTTTTGATATTCGTTCCACCCTGCCCAAGCTAGCCAGATAAATAGGGCAAGCAGGGGCAACCATAAAAGACCGCGTTCCATAAATATAGGATGTAGGTCAGAAAAATCTTCATTGTTCCCTAATTTTCCCTGAAAATAGATCTTGTTGGTTAATCAATGTTTGACGGTCGGGGCACGGCAAGGAGAAAATCTTCTCTGATGCCACAGATTTTGGCTGCCGTGCCCCAACAGGTTAATTAACGTTCGCTGGTCGGGGCACGGCGAGGAGAAAATCTTCTCTGATGCCACAGATTTTGGCTGCCGTGCCCCTACAGGTTAATTAACGTTCGCTGGTCGGGGCACGGCGAGGAGAAAATCTTCTCTTGTGCAGTATATTTTGGCTGCCGTGCCCCTACAGGTTAATTAACGTTCGCTGGTCGGGGCACGGCAAGGAGAAAATCTTCTCTGATGCCACAGATTTTTGCTGCCGTGCCCCAACAGGTTAATTAACGTTCGCTGGTAGGGGCACGGCAAGGAGAAAATCTTCTCTGATGCCACAGATTTTTGCTGCCGTGCCCCTACAGGTTAATTAACGTTCGCTGGTAGGGGCACGGCAAGGAGAAAATCTTCTCTTGTGCAGTATATTTTGGCTGCCGTGCCCCAACAGGTTAATTAACGTTCGCTGGTCGGGGCACGGCGAGGAGAAAATCTTCTCTTGTGCAGTATATTTTGGCTGCCGTGCCCCAACAGGTTAATTAACGTTCGCTGGTAGGGGCACGGCAAGGAGAAAATCTTCTCTTGTGCAGTATATTTTGGCTGCCGTGCCCCTACATATCCATAACCTATGCCCAGAATGTAACGATCGCACAATATCTCAACGATGGGCAGGCGCTTGAGCTATTGTAGAGAGCATCACGCTTCGCTCTAGTTAGTAGGTAGTTATGAGAAAGCTTTTCATAACGTGCTTGTTTTTAATCGGGCTAGGCTTTGCCCTGTTTAATTTTAAGGGTTTGGCAGCTAATGGCACGTATAATTCGATTGTGCTGGATTTTCGCGAAGATATTCCACCAGCGCAGATAGCAGCAGATATTAAAGACTTCGCTTCCCAATACAAGGTCACGCCTCGTCTCAATAGCGCTTTCTCCCAACAGGATAACGTCTATGTGGTCGAGGGCGATCGCACTCTCCTACAAGCTTTGCAAAAATCCAACCTGGCAAAGCAAACTGAATATATCGAACCCAACTATATCTATCAAGCCTACGAAGTTCCCAACGACCCCGACTACAGCAAACAGTGGAACTTGCGTAGCATCAACGTCGAAGCAGCTTGGAACGAAACTAAAGGCGGTGGCGTTACCGTTGCGGTAATAGATACCGGCGTCAGTCAGGTTCCCGACTTGCAGCAGACAACCTTTGTTAAAGGCTACGACTTCGTTAACGATAAAGTTGAAGCTAACGATGACAACGGTCACGGCACCCACGTTGCTGGTACAATTGCCCAATCTACCAATAACGGCTACGGTGTTGCAGGCGTCGCCTACGAAGCCAAAATTATGCCCATCAAGGTATTGAGTGCTAGCGGTGGCGGTACTGTTGCCGATATTGCGGAAGCGATTAAATTCGCCGCCGATAACGGCGCCGATGTGATTAACATGAGCTTGGGCGGTGGCGGATCTAGCAGCATTATGGAAGAAGCTGTTAACTACGCCTACCAAAAAGGCGTGACCATCGTCGCCGCAGCGGGAAATGAAAATAGCAGTTCGGTTTCCTTCCCCGCCCGTTATAACCATGTAATCGCCGTTTCCGCTTTGAATGCAGCAGGCGAAAAAGCTTTCTACTCAAACTATGGTGCTGGAGTCGATATCTCCGCCCCCGGTGGCGATACCAGTCAAGGCAACGTCGGCGGTATCCTGCAAAATACCATCGACCCGGAAACCGGCCTAGACTTGTTTGAAAGCTATCAAGGCACAAGCATGGCGTCCCCCCACGTCGCGGGCGTTGCAGCCCTCGTAAAAGCCAGCGGAGTGGAAAATCCGGACGAAATTGAAGCAGTCCTCAAACAGTCGGCGCGAGTTATCCAAGACGACGAATTAAATTACTTTGGTGCCGGACAATTAGATGCGGCGGCGGCGGTTAAACTCGCGAGGAAAGGACAACTCAACTTCCGCGACTTCTTCCGCTGGTTGCGGGATAACGGTTATCTCAACCTGCGCTTCTGGTTTGATGGCGGCGTCGTCGCCCTGTTGCCGAAGGTTTTGATGGTGATCGGTTCTTATTTGTTGGCTTGGTTTTTGCGGAATTACTTGCCGTTTGTTTGGGGTTGGTCCCTGTCAAGCGGTTTAATTTTGGGCAGTTCCGGGTTATTTTTCCTGCGGGGACTGTACATTTACGACCTGCCACAATGGCCTTTACGGGTGATGGGCAGTTCGATTCCGGAATTGGGCAGTGCAATACAAGGTAGTACCGTGCTGAATCCAATTTTTGCCAGCGTGCTAATCCCGCTAGGTTTGATAGCATTACTGTTGGGACACCGCAGTTGGAAATGGTTTGCGATTGGGTCTTGTTTGGGCGTCGCGTCCTGTTTGGCAGTGAGTGCGGTGATGTCACCGGGTTTATTGTGGTTGGGAGATGGAATACTTGCTCGCATCTACCTAATTATCAACGCCTTACTCTGCTTCGGACTCGCCCGTCTATCTAGTAAAGGAGAAGAACGAACTGCATGAGTATCACCGTTACCGGCACTGTCGAACGTAAAGGCTTTGGCAAAGGCACTTGGGCGCTAGTCGCAGAAAACGGCGACCAGTACGAAATCCACGCTGGCGCCCCCAAAGAATTGCTCCAAAAAGGCCAGAAAGTCACCGTTAAAGGTGAAATTCGCCAAGATATCATGACCATAGCCATGATTGGTCCCGTCCTGGAAGTGCAATCCTTTGATGCGAATGAGTAGGACATAGGTTCGTAGTAGGCGCTAAAGCGCTAAAGCGCTGACTACGAACAAATAGTCTTAACTACTCGCTGCATTTAAAACAGCTTGCAGCTTGCTTCTAAACTCGCCTTTGGGATGACCGCCTTTAACCTCGCCCACAATCTGAAATTCTCCTTCAGGATTGTCGCAGATGAGGTAGGTAGGCCATCCCATTTCCGATTTATCGGGATACTGAGTTAATAGAATCTTGCGATACTTGCGATAAGTTGCCGTATCCTGCATTTTGACATCGATAAATTTTAAACCGAGTTCCTCTGAAACTTTCTGGTCGTAAAACGACATTTTGTGACAAATACCGCAGTCTTCAGAAGAAAACTTGATTACACTCCGCTCCATAACTCAATTCTCCTGGCTGTTTTTCAGAAACGCTTTCCTCCAGTCAAGTTAGCCAGTACGTGGTTATTGGTCAAGCAGCTGGCAACATAAATTTGATCTTCATATGATGTCAGGCAACTCACCCATAATTAAAACTCAGAGCGTCCCCCCGTCTCCCTGTCCCCGCGTCAGTCCTAACTATGGGTATTCAACCGGACATGATATCATTTCTCACCAGCACCTCTGCTCACCAGCACCTGAAGAGTGGGGCAAAAAAAATCCCCCGTGCCAGTGAGCCGGGGGAAAATGTCTTATCAGGGTGCATCTACCACTTCACTCTTCATTGGAGAGCGATTGCAATCCGGAAAAACTTGAGTAAATTGGCAAAAATATCTCACCAGTCCTATTCATCGGGTTCATCGGGTACGAGTGGCTGAATCGGCGAGGGTTTGCGGGGCATCTGTCGTTGCTGGGTTCCCCAAGCGGATATGTCTCGGCGGGGTAAGGTCGGAAGTTGTCGCTCTTGGTCGGTAGATGACATTTGTGACGAAATAGGGCGGGGTCTGGGTCTTGGGCGGCGAACTAGGCGGCGCGGTTTTGGATCGTGTAGCTGTTGTAAGATCATCCAAGATCCGGCTACACAGGTGAGGGCGATCGCGCCAAACAACAAAACCGGCAACTTCCCCGAATTCTGGATGTTTACGGCTTCATTTTGAGATTTTGCCGCCGTTGATGCCGATTCTACTTCTACATCCGAGTAAATCAGCACCTTCCCAGCCGAAACCGCAACGCCTAACAACCCTGCCCACACCGCCACAAAAAGTAACAGCGCGTGTTTCTGAAGTAGATTTACTACCGGATTACCGCTAGGTGGGGGGGCTGGTTTTTTTGCTTGCCGATCGCGATTCATTGGCTTCAAGCGTGATAATAGTTGCGTCCGTTGGGGTTTCGCTCTAGACATTTTTTCAGGTTTGCACCAAATACTTAAACAATAGCTTGGCAGCTAGTGCAGTGAAGCCAGTCCGTACCAATTTTAGGAGACGACCTGCTAGTTTGTCAGTTTTTCTGCATCGTTAACAACTCGATGTAAGATAGCAGCTAATTCCTCGCTGGTGAAAGGTTTGGGCAAAAACCCTTGGATGCCGCATCTGGTGACATTGCTGAGGTCTTCGCCAGACAAAAGTCCGCTCATGACAATAATTTTCACCTGGGGGTTAATTGCTTGCAAGGTGCGGATGCAAGTGAGTCCATCCATCGAAGGCATCATCATATCGATCAACACGGCGCTAATTTCTTGCTGTTCGTGGGTGTAAAGCGCGATCGCATCGATTCCGTCGGTGGCGGTTAGCACCCGGTAATCGCAGGTTTCCAGGACGGTTTTAGCCACTTGGCAAATTGCCGCTTCGTCATCCACCACCAGAATTAATTCTCCTTTACCCCGCGGCAGTTTAAAACTCGCCGCCGCTAACTCGGTTGCTTTTGTGCCGCCATTTGCTGGCAAAAACACCTGAAATTCGCTACCAGACCCCACCTTGCTGCTGACTGCGATCCAACCCCCGTGGTTTTTGACAATCCCCAGGGCAGTAGAAAGACCCAATCCCGTACCGGAACCGACTTCTTTGGTGGTAAAAAACGGGTCAAAAATCCGATCGATAATTTCCGACCCAATGCCAACTCCCGTATCTGCAACCTTTACGACCACGTAATCGCCAGCTTTCGCTTCAATATTCCTTCTCGCTTCGCTTTCCTCAACGATGCGGTTTTCTGCCACAATACTTAAAGTGCCGCCATTGGGCATGGCATCGCGAGCGTTAATGCACAAGTTGATCAACACTTGATGCATTTGGGTGTTATCTGCTAAAACCGTCCACAGCGGTTCATTAGCAATCTGGGTGTAAATTTGAATCGACTTGGGGAACGTGCGTTCGATCACCTGCTCAATTTCCCGCAGCACGTCTTTGATTTGCACCAGATAGCGCTTACCTTCCATTCCCCTGGCAAAGGTGAGGACTTGCTTGATCAGCGCCGCGCCCCGTTTAGCGTTGGTTTCGATTAACTTTAGTCGTTGCTGGGTTTTTTGATCGGAAAACTGCATCGCCAGCAGTTGCGCTGACATCAGGATCGGCGTCAATATATTGTTGAGGTCGTGAGCCATGCCGCCTGCCAAGGTGCCGATGCTCTCCAAGCGCTGAGCGCGGAATAACTGTTGCTCGAGTTGTTTTTTATCGGTAATGTCGCTATTGACCGTGAGGATCCATTTGGGTTGGTTTTGTTCGTCCCGCACCAGCGTCCAGCAGCTGGCGACGATAATTTCCCTGCCGTCTTTGGTGACTTGATGCAATTCACCTTTCCAACAACCGCTTTCGATCGTTGTTTGCAACGCCGCTGTACATTGAGGCGAAGGTTCTTTAAACAACAGTTGGGGAGCTTTCTGGGAGAGAGCTTCTTCTGGACTCCAACCGTACAAACGCTCTGCACCTTTATTCCAATATAAGATTTGGTTGTCTAAATCGCGAACGAGAATCGCCTCAGTTGCCACATCGAGTAAAGCTGCTTGAGCGCGGATTTTCTCTTCAGCAAGCTTGCGATCGTTTATATCAATAATCACCCCTACCATTCGTACTGCTTGCCCCCAAGCATTGTAGATACCCCGACCTCGATCTACAACCCAGTGGATACTGCCATCGGGATAAATTACCCGGTATTCGGCATCGTAGTCGGTATGGGTTTGCAAAGCACGGGAAAGCGCTTGCTCAACTCGGTCGATGTCTTCAGGGTGGACGCATTGGCGCCAAATCTGATAGCTTGCTTCTGTCTCCTGTGGGTTCAAACCGAATAAAGTGAAGTGGTTCTCGTTCCAGATCAGAAAGCCTGTGGTGAGGTTCCAATCCCAACTGCCGATGCGAGTAAATTCTAAGGCGAGTCTGATTTGTTGTTCGCTTTTATGCAAAGCTTTTAACAGTTGGCTTTGGGTAATCGCAATTCCTACCTGGTTCGCCAGTTGTTGCAATAGTTCGATTTCAAACTCCGACCACTGTCGCGCATGGGCGCATTGATGTGCAATCAACAAACCCCACAGTCGGGGAGAGGGGGGAGGAGACGGGTCGAGTGGGAGACAAGGGAGAGCGGTGTGTGACGCATTCACCGCGTCAGAGTGTCCCCGTGTCCCCGCGTCTTCTTCTCCGCCATCTCCTACCCTCGTCTCCTCTGCCTCATTCCCTGGAATCAGAATCGGTACGACCAAGTTAGCTTTGACGGCAAAATGCCGCAGCAATTCGGCATGACAAGGCAGAATACCCTCTTTTTCGATATCGGCGATCGCGCCGACTCGTCCAGAGCGGTATTGCTCGCGGTATGCTGGAAAGCAAGGATCGAGGATGTCGTGTCCGATAATTGCAGGCCAACCTGGGACTACTGCTTCTTCGATCACCTTTCCCGATCCGTCGGATTTTAGCCCAAAGATGACGACGCGATCGCACGCGAGTATTCTTTGCACTTCGGTGACGGTAGTTTGTAAAATTTCCTCGAGTTGCAGAGACTGGCGAATCTTCAGCGTCACTTCGGCAAATAACTGACTCCGCAAATTTTGCCGCAGCAATTGCGCCTCGACTCGCTTGCGTTCTGTAATATCCATACTCACCCCGACGATGCCGCAAGGGTTCCCCGTTGCGTCTCGGATCAGAGTATCTGCTACATAGGCGGGGAAAGTGCTGCCATCAGTACGGCGCACGGTAAATTCTCCTTCCCAACTGCCGGTTTCTCTCATGCCAGCCATAATTTGTGCGCCTAGTTCTGCTTCCGGTGACGCTACTACTTCTAAAATCGATTTTCCTATTACCTCCCGTGTCAGTTGGTACAACTGCTGTGCGAACTGGTTAAAGTAGATAATTTTGCCTTCTAAATCGGTAGCAATCACCGCATTGCGTACCTGGTCGAGCAGGGAAGCTTGAAACGCAATTTGATCTTGATCTTGTTTGCGATCGCTAATATCCCGAATCACCCCTAGAAACCCAATCCCAGCACCATTATTATCCTTAAGGACGCTAACCGATACCTCAACGTAGATTTCTTCTTCCCCATTTTTTTTTTTATGAATTCCCTCTCCCCGCCACGCACCCTCTGTTGCCAAAGCCTCGCTTACCGCTTGCTCATCTTCTGGTTTAACCCAACGATATTGATGGGATTCTTCTAGTGGCTTCCCGATTATTTCATCCGCCTTGACTCCATACAATCGATCTGCGGCTTGATTCCAATAAATAACCCGATGCTCGTTATCAATTGCAATTACTGCATCGCTCACATGAGATAAAACATGCGCCTGAAATTGAATTTGCGCTTCTGCTTGTCTGCGTTGATCTATTTCCCGTTGCAGTTGTTCGTTAGCTGCTTTTAACTCGGCAGTTCGTTCCTCAACTCGTTTTTCTAACTCCTCGTGAGCTTGAGACAGGACGGCTTCAATGCGCTGGCGTTTAGCAATCTCTTGTTGCAATTCCTCGTTTACTTGTCTTAATTGTGTCGTCTGCTCTTCTATTTTTACCTGCAAAGATTCGATAATGCCAGTCATCTCCTGGGGTTCAAGCACTTGCAGCCAGCTAGTTTGAGTCACAATTCCTAACAACTCCCCTTGCTCGCCAACAACTACCAATCGTCGCACGTGCCGCTTTTCCATTTCCTGATTCGCCACCCAGAGGGAATCTTCTTTGTTCAAACAAAATAGCGGCGCACTCATCACCTTTTGTGCCATAGTTTCCGCTAAATTTAACTCCAGAGTCAGAAATTGCACGAGATCTCGCTCGGTGACGATTCCTATTGGTAATTGGTCAAGTGTATTTTCTGCTGCTTCAGTAATAACTACACAACTGACGCCACGTTCAGCCATGAGTTGGGCTAAACTTAGCACCGATGCAGTGGCGGGTGCAGCAATAACTCCAGTCGTCATCACTTCTCGGACTCGTCGCACTTTGAGCAGATTGACAGGTTGCAGAACTTGACGAATGGTGTTGGGTGTGACTATTCCTACCAGTTGTCCCTGGGCATCCAAAATGGGTAAATGGCGAATTTGATGCTGACGCAACAGCGACATTGCCGTGAAAATGCTTTCATATCCTGATTTTTTCAGGGTCACGACTTTTGGCGTCATTACAGAGGCAATTTTGACCCCGGATAATTCCCTACCAGCAGCGGTAAGCTTTACTACATCTCGCTCCGTAAATATCCCCAGTAAGCGCGTCCCTGACACCACCAAAATGCAACTGGTTTGTGGCTGAATCGGTTGGTGCGATTTTGAGGATGATTTTGCTTTCGATAGCAGACAATTGCTCCCGCGTGCCTGACTCATCAAGGTGATCGCATCGAGTACCATAGTATCGGGCGCAACGGTTAAGGCAGGAGCGATCGCGCTCTCCAGAGGTGGCAAGTCAATCGACTGGGAAAATTGTCGCATAGTGAACTACCCCACCGCATAGGCGGATGGGGCTTCTGTACTCAACGGCGAGTGCCGCAGACGAGGCTTTCGCCCCGACTTTGGTCTTACCTCCCCTCCTACAGCAGAGACGTCTGAACCATCCGCCTGTAGCATTCTGATGCCCTCAGCTCTAATATTCATCGCTGCATTTCCATCGCGGTCGTGACGAGTACCGCATTGAGGGCAAATCCATTCCCTCATCTCCAACGGCATTTCATCTACTTGATAGAAACAATTAGAGCAGAGTTTTGAACTGGGAAACCATCGCTCGAGCTCAACCAACTTCGCGCCTTTCCGTTCTAACTTATAAGCCAAAAAGTTGATAAACGTTCCCCATCCAGCATCAGAAATTGCATCAGCCAAATTGTGGTTACGAACCATGCCCTTGACATGAAGATTTTCCACTATGACAGTTTGGCTATCGCTGACCAACTTATGACTAAGTTTGTGTATAAAATCCTGCCGCGAATTGCTGACTCGTTCGTATACCTTGGCAACAATTTTTCTATACTTATTCCTTGATTTACTCCCCTTTTGTTTGCCTGCTAGCTTTTTCTTTTTACGCAAGATATTTTTCTCGTGCTTGGCAAGATGCTTGGGATTGTCATATTTTGATACTTTCTCGCCATCGAAAACGACAGCGAAGTGCTTCAACCCAAGATCGATGCCGTAAATCTTGCCTTCCGACGAAGAAGATTTCTCTCCCTCCACTTCGGTCAAAATAGATGCAAAATACTTCCCTGATGGAGTCTTGCTAACGGTAACAGTTTTTACCTTCCCCTCAATCGGTCTGTGGATTTTGGCTTTGACTATCCCGATATTTCCGGGGAGCTTGACGTTACCACCTACTATCTTGACGTTTTGAGGGTATTGAATCGACTGCTTGCCGTGCTTTGACTTGAACCGAGGAAAACCAGCGCGCTTCTCAAAAAAGTTTTTGTACGCTGTGGTTATATTGAGCGTTGTAGCCTGTAAAACCTGACTGTAACAATCAGCTAGCCACAGCGTTTCTTCTTGTTTCTTGAGTTGTGGTAGCAGTGAATTGAGCGCTGTCTGCCCAAGTCCCTTACCAGTGGCTTTGTATGTTTCAATTGATTTGTTTAACGCATAATTCCACCACCAGCGAGCTACCCCAAATGTTTGAGCTAGAAGTATCTCCTGCTCTTTTGATGGGTATAGACGGACTTTTACGGCTTTGTGCAACACTCAGTATCACCTCCCGCTATTTATCTTATTGCCTTTCAGAATCAACACTAAATATTCTACTAAAACTTAACAATTGAAGGGTTTGTTGTACCAATCTGCCCACAAACTGGGAAAGCTAGGGGTATCGAACCCCTAGCTTTCCCAGGGCACACCATCCCCACCGCTCCCGTCGGATGGGGAATTCCGCAGGTTTTGTTAATGCCGCAATCAACATCCTGAAAATAGCACTAAGTACGGTAGGGCATACCGGATCTAAAGCTTGGGGAGATTTGCCCTCTAGCTTAGTTGGAGAAATCCTGCTGGGTGATGGCGAGTCTATGAACCAAGAATCTCCGTGCATGGACGGCCGGAGAGTGTCAAAAAACAAAAAAATTCCGAGCTCCCCCTTGGTCGTAGGAGGGGGTAGGGGGGTGGTGAGCGAGGCAGCCTGCACCCAGAAGCAATGAAGGTGATATTTTTAACTGTTGTCTATTGATAAAAACAACCAACTTTCTAAGTAAGTCAGGCTTGAAATCAACCGGGTAATTTAAAAAATTTAAAATTGATCTTGTCTAGATTTTCGTTAATTTAGCCAAACAGACAATAATTGGTATATGAAAATATTGCTAATCGAAGACGATCCATTAATTGCAGAAGGGCTGGCTAAAAACCTGACTGAACAGCATTATATCGTTGAAGTTGCTAAGGATGGTCAAGCGGGGTGGGATTTAGTTGAATTTTCTAGCTATGATGCGATCTTGCTCGATGTGATGCTGCCGAAGTTAGATGGAATTAGCTTTTGTCGGCGCCTGCGAAGTCAAGGCAATCTCACCCCCGTAATTTTACTCACGGCGCAAGATGCCAGCACGAATAAAGTCATGGGTTTGGATGCAGGCGCGGATGATTATATCGTAAAACCCTTTGATTTTCAGGAATTATTAGCCCGCATCCGAGCGTTGCTGCGTCGGGGGGGTTCAACCTTACCGCCGCTGTTGGAGTGGAACAAACTACGCCTCAAACCCAGTACCTGCGAAGTATCTTGGGACGCTCGCTCGCTGCATTTGACTCCCAAAGAATACGGACTGCTGGAAGTATTTCTCCGCAATCCACAGCGGATTTTTAGCTGCGGCGCGTTGATCGAGCAACTGTGGTCGTTTGAAGAAGCCCCCAGCGATGATACAGTCAGATCCCATCTGAAGGGATTACGAATGAAACTAAGGACAGCAGGAGTTCCAGAAGATCCGATCGAGACAGTTTATGGTATTGGTTATCGACTCAAGTCTGCGGATACTGCAAGCGGGGTTGCCACTTTTGATGCCAAGAAATCCACTAGCCAAAATGCCAACGCCAACGTTGCAGCGCAGACAGCAGCGGGAGTTGGTAAAATTTGGCAGCAAGTTAAAGATACCATCGCCAGTCGCCTTACAGCGATCGCCCAAGCGACAACGCTGCTGCAAAACGAGCAGTTGACCGAGGAGGCGCGCAGTCTTGCAGAGCAAGAAGCGCACAAACTGGCAGGATCTTTGGGCATGTTTGGTTCGGATGAAGGTTCTCGTTTGGCGAAAGAAATCGAAGCTAACTTTAAAGCTGACTTGCATTTGGCATCAGAGCAAAAGCAATACCTGGCTCAACTCGTTCAAGCACTGGATCGGGAACTGCAACGACTCAATAGGGAACAATTGCCCGAATTACCATCAGCAAATGAATCGGCAGACGCATATCCTTTATTGTTAGTTGTTGACTTGGATCGGTCGCTGACGGAACAATTGGCGATCGAAGCGACAAGTTGGGGGATACGAGTGCATTCCACTAATGGCTATACCCCTGTGGAACTGAGAGAATATATTTTAAACTCGCCTCCCGATCTGGTGCTGCTCGACCTGACGCATCGGGACTGGTACGAGAGAAGTCTGGAGTTATTGAATCAACTGAATGCACTTACTCCCCCAGTACCAGCGATCGCGATCGCAGAGCGGGATAATTTAATCGACCGGGTGAAAATCGCCCGCTTGGGGGTACGGCGGATGTTCCTCCAACCTTTATCCCCCGTCCAAGTGCTAGAATGTGCCACGCAACTGCTGCAATACGCTCGTACCGATGAAGCGAGGGTGATGGCGGTAGACGACGATCCGCATATTTTAACCGCGCTGCAAACTTTACTCAAACCTTGGGGCATCAAGGTATACACCCTCGATCGCCCGCTGCGGTTTTTGGAAGTTCTCAAAACAACCGCGCCAGAGTTGCTAATTTTGGATATAGAAATGCCCCAAATTAGCGGCATTGAACTGTGCAAGGTTGTCCGCAACGACCCCAACTGGAGCGGACTATCAATTTTGTTCCTTACCGCTCACACCGATGGCGACATCAGACAGCAGGTGTTTGCGGCGGGTGCGGACGACTACGTCAGCAAACCGATTGTAGCGGCGGAACTGGTGACGCGCATTCTCAATCGGATCGAGCGCTCGCGCCTATTGCGGAGTTTATCAGAAACCGATCCCCTGACTGGCCTCCCCAACCGACGCAAGTCCGCCGCCAGTCTGCTGCGCTGGCAACAAGAGTGCCAAGTCACAGATCAACCTTTGTGCTTCGCAATTATCAAACCCAACAACCTGAAGCAAATTAACCACCAATTCGGACACGCCTCCGGAGATCGAGTCTTATCTCAATTCGCCGAAATCCTGCGGCGATCGTTCCACAACCAAGATGTCATCGGTCGTTGGGGGGGAACCGAATTTGTCATCGGCATGTCTGGAATCGCAAAAAGCGATGCCAAACGGCGACTGTCTGAACTTTTGAAGCATCTGCGCCAAAGAGAATTTACTGGTGTTGATGGCATACCGTTGCGGGTATCCTTCAGTTGTGGAATTGTTCAGTATCCTCAAGATGGTGCCGATCTACAAACTTTATATCAAGCCGCAAGCCTTCAGTTAAAAATTAAAAATTAAACTGGTAATTGCTAATTGCTAATTGCTAATTGCTTATGGGGGTTGGTGGATAATTCTCTGCTTGGGTGCAAAATTACAAATTTACTAAATTTAATTTTATAGCAAATATGTTTAAAAATGTCAAGCATTTGTTGATACCAAATCCGGATTTATTAGCCTTTAGCCCGCGAAGGCGGGCTTTGTTTGTGTAGCCCCACCCTTGAGGGTGAGAAACTTAAAAAAGGCGGTAATGGATGATACAAAGTTGCACAAAAAACGGACAACTCCCTGCGCGTCTTATTATCTACTATATTTGAAGGTAAGTTTATATGACATATAATTCAATTATCCCTTACGGGAATTGCTATCTTTGGAAACCGGGAATGGTGTGGCTGCATGTGGTTTCTGACTCCCTGATTGCCCTGGCTTATTATGGGATTTCAATAACGTTAATTTATCTAGTCCAAAAGCGAAAAGACTTACCCTTTGATTGGATATTTTTGCTGTTTAGTATTTTTATCATCGCTTGTGGAACCACCCACCTGATGGAGGTTTGGACGCTTTGGCATCCCATCTATTGGGTATGGGGAACGCTCAAAGCCTTGACGGCGGGAGTTTCCCTCTGTGGGGCGGTGATGTTAATTGCATTAGTGCCGCAAATTTTAGCTTTGCCGAGTCCAGCCGAGTTAGAAGCAGCTAACCAACAATTGCGACGGGAAATCGCCGAACGGGAGCAGGTAGAAGCCGCACTGCACGCCTCCCAAAGTCGTTTGGCTGGGATTCTGGATATTGCAGATGATGCGATTATCTCGGTTGATGAAACCCAAAGCATTACCTTGTTTAATCAGGGAGCAGAAAAAATCTTTGGTTACAGCGCCGAAGAAATTTTAGGACAATCCTTGGATTTACTGTTACCTTCTCGCTTTGGGGAAATTCATCGCCAACACATCGGCGAATTCGCCAACTCTCCCAATGTTGTAGCGCGGGGAATGGGACAGCGGCGGGAAATTATTGGTCGTCGCCAAGATGGGAGCGAATTTCCAGCTGAAGCTTCGATCTCGAAGTTGGAATTAGAAGGGGAAACAATATTTACTGTTATTTTGCGCGATATTAGCGATCGCATAGCCGCACAACGCGATCGCATCCAAGCACAGAAAGCGCTGCAATACAGCGAAGAACGACTGCGGCTAACTCTAGAAGCAACTTGCATTGGCATTTGGGACTGGAACTTATTAAATAACCGCATCACCTGGAACGATAATCACGCCAGACTGTTTGGTTTGGTTCCCGGCACCTTCCTGGTCAACTATCAAGCATTTCGCTCCCGCGTCCACCCAGAAGATATCGAACGGGTAGAAACCCCTTTATCTATTGCTTTAGAAACAAAAACCGACTACGCCGCAGAATACCGCGTTATTTGGCCTGATGGTAGCATCCACTGGATCGAAGCCAAAGGGCGGGGTTTTTACGACCCAGCAGGCAGGGCAATTCGGATGATGGGAACGGTGATGGATATAAGCGATCGCCAAGCGCAAGAAGCCGCCCTCCGCCGCGCCAACGACGAATTAGAACACCGCGTTATTCAACGCACCCAAGAGCTATTTGAAGCCAATATAACCCTGCGCACCGAAATCGCAGAACGGGAATGGGCGGAACGCGGGGTAACCGTCCAGTATGCCACAACGCGGGTACTGGCAGAAGCCGCTACCCTGACGGAAATGTACTCCAGAATTTTGCCCGCGATTTGTAATAGTTTGGGGTGGGTAGCGGGTGAATTTTGGAGCGCTACGCGGGGTAATGGGTCATTGGTAATGGGTAATGGACAATCGCACCAATTACCAATTACCAATTCCCAATTCCCAATTCCCAATTCCCAATTCCCAATTACCCCCTCGCTACAATGCGTAAAAATTTGGCAAGCACCTGAGATAAATTACCCAGAATTTAAAGCGATATCCCAAACAATTACCTTTGCCCCAGGAATTGGTTTACCGGGGGGCGTTTGGGCAACAAACGAACCAATTTGGATTGCAGATGTAGTTGAAGATGATTTATTCCTGCGCTCTGAAATAGCTGCCGAAATTGGATTGCACGCAGCATTTGGCTTTCCGATTCGGATTGGTAGCGAAATCCTCGGTGTCATTACCTGCTTTAGCCGTCAAATTCAACCACCCGACGTAGATTTACTCGATCTGATGACGAGTATTGGCAACCAAATTGGGCAATTCATCCAACGCAAACAGGCAGAAGAAACACTACAAGAAATCGCCACATTGCAGAACGCAATTTTAAATAGCGCCAACTACACAGTTATTTCTACCAAAGTAGACGGCACGATTCGCACCTTTAATGCAGCAGCAGAACGAATGTTGGGATATACCGCAGCAGAAGTAATTGGCAAGACAACTCCTGCTATCATCCACGACTGGGATGAAGTCGTACAGCGGGCGCAAGAACTTTCACAGGAGTTGGGCATTACAATTGCACCGGGATTTGAGGCGTTTGTAGCTAAAGCGCGGCGCGGGGAAATAGATGAGCGCGAATGGACTTATATTCGCAAAGATGGTTCCCGCTTCCCGGTTTTGCTATCAGTTACTGCTTTGTACGATGGCGATAACAACATTACAGGATTTCTGGGAATTGGCAGCGATATTACCGAACGCAAGCAAGCACAAGAAGCGCTGCAAAGGTACGCCGCAGAAATCGAAGACCTTTATAACTATGCCCCTTGCGGGTATCATTCCTTAGATGCAGATGGTAATGTTATCCGCATCAACGATACCGAACTCAATATGTTGGGCTACGCCCGAGAAGAGATAATTGGAAAGCATGTAACCGATTTCCTTGCACCCGATAGTTGGGCAACCTTCCAAGAAAACTTTGCGCTTTTTAAACAGAACGGCTCGGTGCATAATCTGGAATTGAATTTTATGCGCAAAGATGGCACAATTTTGCCGGTGAGTTTAAATGCAACCGCGCTCAAAGATGAAGCGGGAAACTATCTGATGAGTCGGTCTACGATTTTTGATATTAGCGCTCGCAAGCAAGCAGAAGCAGCACTGCGGCAAAGCGAAGCCGACTACCGCGCCGTTGTTGAAGATCAGACCGAACTGATCTGTCGTTTTCTGCCAAATGGGGTATTGACCTTCGTAAATCAGGCTTACTGTCGCTATTTCGACCGACAATTGGAAGAGATTCTCCACAATGGCTTCATGCCGCTGATTCCAGAGGAGGAGCGGGCATTAGTTGCAGAGAACATTGCCTCCCTATCTGCGGATAAACCATATATCAGCCACGAACATCGGGTCATCCTCCCCACGGGAGAAATTCGCTGGCATCAATGGATGAACCGAGCCATTTTCAACGACCAGGGACAAATCGTTGAGTATCAGGCCGTAGGTCAGGATATCACAGATCGCAAGCAAGCAGAAGCAGCACTGCGCCAGAGCGAGGAACGCTTGCAACTCGCACTAGAAGCCTCTGGAGACGGACTCTGGGACTGGAAAATCCCAACGGGAGAGGTTTATTTAAGTCCCCGATGGCTTTTAATGCTCGGCTATGACATAGATGAATATGTCGCAAATCTCAATACCTGGGAAAGTCTGATTCATCCAGACGATCGCCCCTGGGTAATGGAGGTGCTGAACAATCATTTACAAGACAGTTCGGTTCCTTATGCCTTCGATTATCGAGTGCGAACCAAATCGGGGGAATGGAAATGGATAGGGAATTATGGTAAAGTCGTGGCTCGCGACGAACAAGGGAACCCGCTGCGGATGGCGGGGACGCATAAAGATATTAGCGATCGCAAAGCTAGGGAAGCAGAAATCCGCAACCTGAATAGAGCATTGGAAATAGCCGTTGTCGGCATTTCCCAAATAGATTTGCCAGGAAGTTTCATTCAAGTCAACCCAGCTTATACCAGTATGTTGGGTTACCAAAGAGAAGAAATAATCGGGATGGATTGGCAACAAACCGTCCACCCCGACGACCGAGAAAAAACCCTAGCTGCTTACCAACAAATGCTGGCAAATGACAAGGCAGAAGTAGAAGTAAGGGCGGTGCGAAAAGACGGGTCGGTTTTCGATCAGAAAATCGTCATGGTCAAAGCTTACGACCAAGAGCAATTCATCGGGCATTATGGCTTTATGAAAGATATCAGCGATCGCCGAGAAATCGAGCGACTCAAAGATGAATTCGTCTCAATTGTCAGCCACGAATTGCGTACCCCTCTCACTTCAATTTCCGGTGCGTTGGATCTGCTGGCGAGTGGGTTATTGCAAGCTCAACCCGAAGAAGCGCAGCGCATGTTAAACATCGCTGCCAATAATACCGAGCGGTTGGTGCGTTTAATTAACGACATTTTGGATATCGAACGCATCGAGTCTGGTAAAGTAAGCATGACTAAGCAAATATGTCAAGCTGAAAATTTAATGCTTCAGTCAGTAGAAGTCGTACAAGAAATGGCGCGCAATGCAGGCGTTACCATCAGCGTCTCTCCCCTCAAAACAAGTTTGTGGGCTAACCCAGATCGGATTATCCAGGTTTTCACCAATTTGCTGTCTAATGCAATTAAATTTTCACCCTCTGGTTCAACAGTTTGGTTGAGTGGGGAAGATGATCGGGGGACAAGGGAGAGGGGGGACGCGGGGATGGAAGAGGATGGGGGGACAAGGGAGAGGGGGGACGGGGAGAATGTTTCTAGACAACTCGACCCGTCCCCACGTCTCCCATTCCCCGCGTCCTCTTCCCCCTCTCCCTACGTATTATTTAAAGTCACCGACACTGGGCGGGGCATTCCAGCAGATAAACTGGAATCGATTTTTGCACCTTTTCAGCAAGTCGATGCATCCGACTCCCGCGCCAAAGGAGGAACGGGTTTAGGTTTAGCCATCTGTCGCAGCATCTTGCAGCTGCATGGGGGGCAAATTTGGGCTGAAAGTAATTTGGGACAAGGCAGCACCTTTTACTTTACCCTGCCAGTTTTTTACCAACCAGAAACCGATTCACCAGCATTCGCCGACTCCCAGATACCGCTGGTATTGATCTGCGATGACGACGCCGATATCCGGTTTGTGGTAAAAACTACCCTGGAACAGCAAGGTTACCGAGTTATTGCAGTCGGATCGGGACAAGAGGCGATCGGGCAAGCGATCGCCAACCATCCCGATGCGATTATCCTTAACTTGATGATGCCTGGAATGGATGGGTGGGAAACCCTAGCGCAATTGAAACAGCATGAAGAAACCCAAAATATCCCGGCGATCGTACTCAGCGGATTATTACCCGACAATCGAGAAGTTCCCCATCCAGGGGTAAACGACTGGATAGTTAAACCTCCCGATCGACAAACGTTGTGTCAAGCGCTGGAGAAAGCTTTAGCCAAACAGAATCAGACGATGAAAGTGCTGGTGGTAGAAGATGATTTGGATCTGGCACAGGTACTGATTGCCATGTTTGAGCGCTATGGGATTGAAACATTTTATGCGCGAACAGGAAGGGAGGCGATCCAATTAAGCCAGCGCCTCCTCCCCGATTTATTAATCCTCGATTTGGGACTGCCGGAAGGCGATGGCTTTGCCGTGGTAGACTGGCTCAGGCATCACAACCGTCTGTGTCACGTGCCGTTAGTGGTGTATACTTCACGAGATTTGAGTCAAAGCGATCGCGATCGCTTAAAGTTGGGTCAGACACTGTTCCTTACCAAAGCTCGCATTACACCCCAAGAGTTTGAACGCCGAGTCATCAACTTGCTAAACCGCATCGTTCGAGTTCAGGAAGGACCCTCCAAGCTCTAATCTTGGTTGAATAGTTAGACTTAAGTAAGTTTAGCTAAGTTCTATGGAGCACTGCAATTTGTGACCGCCAAACGCATTCTAATTGTCGATGATGAATACGATATCCGCGCCGTGGCGGAACTGGCGCTCAAAACCGTCGCGGGGTGGCAAGTCTTAACCGCCGCTTCCGGTAGCGAAGGGTTAGATAAAGCCGCCTTGGAACAACCCGATGCCATCCTCCTCGATGTGATGATGCCCGAAATGGATGGGATCGCCACTTTGCAAGCATTGCAAGCTAATCCTGCCACCGAGTCTATCCCCATCATTTTAATGACCGCTAAGGCACAAGCTGCGGATCAACGCCGCTTTGCCGAACTCGGCGTCGCGGGTATTATTACCAAACCCTTCAAGGCAATGCAGTTATCCGCTCAAGTTGTCGCAGTCCTCGGCTGGCAGCCGTGAGCCAGTTCTTTTATATTTTTTAACATTTAGCGAGTATCATCTGCACAAGTTCTGCATTTTTTAGCTTTAACCTAATTAGTCAAGTAGAGTTCAGTTAATGACTGGGGTTAAAGGAGTTGGTTATGCACTCAATTTATCATTTAGTCCACGAAACTCTAAAAGCTGGCTACTTATCGATGGACACTGAAGCTCAAATCCGCAAACTTTTTGATACCCGTTTAAATTCCTACGACATAGAAGCGTTGATGCTATTACAGCAGGCGATAGAAAATGGTCGCGTTAAGCGTCAAGTCCACGAGATTTACCAGGCAGCTCAAGCCAAATCTAGCAAATTACAAATGGCTTAAGCTGGGAGTGTGTGAGTATAAATCTGCTTGATTCGGTTGGCGTCGTTGTTCTGTCGAGGCGGTTCGTTACAATTAGCTGCGAGGAATATAATTTAGGACTACTTATGCGGGACGAGCTTAGAAACCGGGTTTATACGCAGATATCTCGTTGTCAAACCAACGATTTTTCATAGAAACTTTGGTGTTTGCCTAATTACAATTAACTGGGAGGAAACTAATTTTTTCGTTAAGAGGCAGGGGGAAAAGGGGAGAGGTTTTCCCCGCCGCCATCACGTTTGTAGTTTCTTTCATAGAAACCCGGTTTGTTTGAGGGGATTCAAATAAAAAAAGCTTTTTTCTGGCACAGAGCGTCTCGTTGGCTATTCGTGCCCCAGGCATCAAAATTTCCGCCTTTTTTGGTGAATCGCACAAATTAATCCCAAGAAGGCTATAGATTTGCACCGAAAGCGGGACTGCAACAGAGCGAGGGAGCTTACCTCTGCCCCAGTTGGAGTCCCTTTCCTTATTAGAAACAATTCAATATGGAGAAACTGGCGTCAAACCATTACGGCTACAAGGTTACAGGAAATTGTGATTGTTTCTTAACTTAAGGGCGATCGCTTTGAGAAAACACTTGGTATGATAGGGGTTTAGTCCAATTATAGTCATCTGTTCCGCCATGGCTGGTACAGATCTATAGAATCCTGATTTTACTAATAAACTTGCAGAATTTAAATCCAGAGGTATCAATGACTATTGCTAAAGAAAACGGTCACGATCGCGCAGTAAGGCCACAAGCGCTTTACCAAGGGCAAAAACTTGCCAAACCGAGTATCAGAGGTGAAGAGATGGAAATGACAGAGGGTTGTGGGGAAGTTTCGATATGCGATCGCTTAAATCGCGGTCGAGTAGCTATTTTTATAGATGGGGCAAACTTATTTTATGCAGCTTTGCAACTTGGCATAGAAATAGACTATACAAAACTACTGGTACG
Source organism: Microseira sp. BLCC-F43 (assembly GCF_041929235.1). Classification (NCBI taxonomy): domain Bacteria; kingdom Bacillati; phylum Cyanobacteriota; class Cyanophyceae; order Aerosakkonematales; family Aerosakkonemataceae; genus Microseira; species Microseira sp. BLCC-F43. The sequence continues at coordinate 1,143 of NZ_JBHFNP010000067.1, read as the reverse complement.
CTTAACTGCTGGTTCTAAGTTGTTACGCGCTTTCTTCTACACCGGAGTAGATCGCACCAATGAAAAACAACAAGGTTTTCTGCTGTGGATGCGTCGCAACGGTTACCGCGTCGTCACCAAAGAACTCGTCCAACTCCCCGATGGCTCCAAAAAAGCCAATCTAGATGTAGAAATTGCCGTTGATATGATGACTTTAGCCGGATCTTACGATACAGCGGTTTTAGTCAGCGGAGATGGGGACCTCGCCTACGCCGTGAATGCGGTTAGCTATAAAGGAGTGCGAGTCGAAGTCGTCAGTTTGCGGTCAATGACCAACGACCATTTAATCAATGTCGCTGATTGCTACATTGACCTCGATAGCATAAAAGAATCGATTCAAAAACCCGGTACTCCTAGCTATATTTATCGACCACTGTCTAATTCTCCCCTGTAGTAACGCAAGTTGCTAATTGCTAATTGCTAATGGCTAATTGCTAATATAGCAATTTTCCCGCTCGCTCGATTAGCCATTAGCCATTAGCCGCTCTTCGAGAGATAACTAGCAATGATTTAGTACTAATTCAACCCAGCTATTAACCAAGGAGCGTAATGCATGTTACGCTCCTATTTCTTTTGGTGTATAACTCGATTAATAATTGAACCTCTTGGTAGATATAGAAAAATTTTAATTTTGCTACACGTATAAGTAAGGCTCTATCACCGCTTGGTCGAACTACAGCAACCTTCGCTCGCCCAATTTAAGGCGTTGTTGAAGGAAATATCGGCGCGTTCGATGGCGAGGCTGCAAAATCGTTGTTAGCAAGGTAAAACATATGTATGTCGCTCAACTGCCAAAACAATATACAAGTTTAAGAGAAATTGATTTAAACCAAACCACTCAAAGCGAAGCTCAACCGAGCGATATCCAACTCAATCTGCCTATAATATACGATGTAGTTCTGACCTTTAGTTCCGTTAGCTTCATCGCGATTGTAGCAGCAGCTTGTTTGATGGTGTCAAAAATTAGAGTAGATCTACCAAAACCTTTGGGTTTTAAAATAAAACCTTCAAATCAAGTTCCCTGTAAGAACTGTCGATACTTTTCGGGTAACTTTTATCTGAAATGTGCGGTACATCCTGGTACAGTCCTCACCAAAGAAGCGA
>NZ_JBHFNP010000066.1:0-54930 GCF_041929235.1 Microseira sp. BLCC-F43 | reverse complement strand
CTACTACGGTTTGTTGACGCAGCGATCCCCCCCAACCCCCCTTACCAAGGGGGGTTGGGGGGATCGTTGCACTCACCGCCAGAAATGAAAAATCCTTGGCTGATCGGGAAAGTCGGTAAATTAGCAGTAGGGGCACGGCATCAACAATCTTCCAGGCAACTGGGAAAATATGATTGTTGCCGTGCCCCTACGGATTGTAATATCAGGACTTACGCCAAGAAACCGGAGGCAACTGGGAAAATATGATTGTTGCCGTGCCCCTACGGATTGTAATATCAGGACTTACGCCAATCACCTTTGTTTCTCTGAACACAGAAACAAAGGTGGTAGGTCGCCCAAGCGTCAGTCCTAAATATCTTACCGTCCCGATTTCCGATTGATTGAATCGGTAGGTAGTAGTAGAACCCGGTTTATACAAAAAACCGGGTTTCTTGGCGCGGCGATCGAGTAGGGGCACGGCACGATCGACGTTATCTGTTTTTGCGAAATAATTATGATGCCGTGCCCCTACGGATTAATATGTTACCGTCCCGATTACTGATTGGTTGACACTCTCAGGGATCAAGCCGCTCTCGTTCTGCGGACAGGGAAGGCAGAGGCAGTTGCCAAAGTCTAACCCTCGCTGCGGTCGTCAAACACCGCCTACCCAGTAAGCCTAAGTCTAAGCGAAGAAAAGCTGGCTACTTTTTTGAGGATATTTGCAGCACCATTGAGATCTGCATTCACAATTGAGCCATTAGCAAAGCGATACAATCCCCGCGAAATTCGCCTACCCGATGCTTTCCACCCATCTGGTTTTTCACCATATTTGGGCAGGGAGTCACCATCTTGATAGCTCGCTTTCGAGGTGTAGGATTCTTCGGTTTCCACAAACTGAATACCGTGCAGCTCGCCAAGCTGTTTTGGCCGTTCCTTCAATTTCCCTAGCGGCATTTGAACTAACTTCTGGTTATTAACCTTACCAAGATTGGCATCGGTCTTAAAACCTTCATTCCATCCGACCACCAGGGTGACAATATCATACTTCAAGCAATTTTGAAGGATTAACTTCGCCGCCTTATTGATGCCCGAAGCGCATTTGATGGTTGCGCTTTTGGGTAACTCGGTCTAACCATTTATTCCAATATCCTTCCGGCTTGCCTTCTTTACGGGTCGATACCTTTTTATTCCACAATTGATTCATCGCCTTCATAGCGCGAGCATCCCCCCTGCCCCCCTTAATAAGGGGGGTTGGGGGGATACCCAACGTATCGACACAGGCGGCTAAATTATCGGCGGTTCCCAGAGCGATTGACAAAGCACGACCAACATCTAGGTCGTGCTTTTCTTTTTGAACTTCGTAGGATAGAGCAAGATAAAAAGCACCGTTTTTGGGTATAATGGTGAACTCTTTAACTTTTGATTATTCAATGTTTGAAGGCATAGGGAGAAAGAATTCGCATATCCCAAACCACCTTCTGATTGTCAACCCCAGGGAAAATCTTAGCTTACCATCTACCAACATCGGCCTCTGCGCGCCAGTGTTGGGATAGGTCACCTTAAATAATTTTGACCCTTTGAGATAATTTGGCTGTCTTGGCCTGAAATGCAATTTCCCTTTGAGATGCAAATCTCTCAACTCCTTAAAATATTTGAAAGCTTCTGCCACTGACATCAGTGTTTGTTGCATCGGCGTTGAAGGCAAAGATTGAGCAATCGTTGATTTTGAAACTGATGGTTCGTAGATTAATTCTAACTTTCCGTTCAACAACTTTCCAGTTTTAAATAAAATTTTTCTGGCCTAGTCAACCCCATTGTTGTAGAGCTTGCCTGACTGTTGACAAACGTACAAGAGCAACGAGCGTGTTGCGGTATCGGGTTGCAGCAAAACTTGCTGGACGCCCATATAAGTTTTAATTTTAGCTTTTGGCATGACCTCTTGCCCTAGTTGAATCACTTATAGTAATCGACTATGATGGCGGTGTCAATTAAACGTGACAAAACGACAAATTATGCTGTGAGAGAAAGAATATCAAACGCACAATCACGTTAAGTTTTTGGTTAACTATCACTTTGTCTGGATTCCCAAGCGAAGGAAGAAAGTTTTGGTCGGAGATATAGCAACAAGACTGAGACAAATCTTTTTGGATCTGGCGACAGAGAAGGGTTGGGACATTCTGGCCCCAGAAGTTGCTCCCGACCACGTTCACTTATTTATCAGTGTTAAACCCGTTGATACTCCTCACTTAGTTGTTAAGGCGTTTAAGGGGCGGTCTAGCTACTATCTGCGGCAAGAATTCCCACAATTAAAAAAGCTGCCGTCACTTTGGACGAACAGCTATTTTGTCAGTACTGCTGGTAATGTTAGCAGTGAGGCGATAAAGCGGTATATTGAAGATCCCCACCATCGGTGATGCTGAGATACCACGGCGGTTAAAACCGCTCGTGTCGCTTCCCTCTGGGCACTAAAGTGTCTGAGGAACCCGCTTCCCGTGTTTTTCTATGAATCGGTAGATCCTACTTTCCGGTAGCGAACCAGGATAGTCATCACCCGATCAGAATTGGGTGCTGGCGTCAAGGGACCCCACTCGTCCACTTGAGCAAATCCCATTACGTAAAAATTGCGGATTTGTTCTTGCACTCCTTCGCGGGAACTGATAATCATAAACTGCACTTTTTCCCGTTGCGGTTCAAAGGCGTCAGAATTAGGACGATCCGATCCGGTAGAGTCCGAGAAAAACTCTTGGGCCATGATATTTTCTCCTGTTTTTTGGATTTGAAACCAAAAAATCTAGCCACCCCGCAGGCAGCGCAAAGCAGGGTGGCTAAGGAGAATGTTAAAATTCTCTGTTAGCCTCCAGACTGATTTGAACAGTGTGGGGGTTAAGCTGTCCGTAGCTGTTGTCAGCGGCTATGGGCAGCGTTACTAGATTTTTGACGGACACGGGTTGCTGTCGTTGAACTAAAGCAACCTTAAAGAGAGAGCATAGCCCGATTGGGGACAGCGGTCAAGATGCGGTTACGAATCTTTAGGTAATGGGGCGGGATATGCCTCGCTTCGGCGAGAGCGATAGCTAAGAGATGGGGCGAGATCAAATCGGAAGATTTGCATAAACGGAGGGATATAACCCATATCACCCAATAGAATTCACAATCCATGATATGTGGTGCATCAACCAGACACACCTTGCCTGAAGGTTGGGATTGCGAGACTAAACCTTGCCCATTACCCCAAAAACTGAACTATGTTAACTCGGTTTTTACCCCTACTGGTGAGTTTATCGCTGCTAGTAACTCCTCAAATAGCAGCGGCTCAGAGTGTGGAGCAATTATATCAGCAAGGTGATGCAGCGCAGAAAGCTGGCAATTTTGCTCTTGCAGAACGCATTTTTCGCAGAGCGATCGAACTTAACCCCAAGGATGGAACAGCTTATCAGCGTCTGTGCGACGTGCTGGATGACCAAAATAAAATAGACGAGGCAGTAACTGCGTGTCGCCAAGCTGTCCAACTCAACTCGAACGATGCCCGTGCCCACTTTCTTCTAGGCTATGTGTTAACCAAACAGAAGAAATTCGATGAAGCGATCGTCGCCTTGCGAAAAGCGATCGAACTCAACCCCAACTATGACATTGCTTACTACAATCTGGGCAATGCGCTGGGACTCCAGGGGAAATTCGATGAAGCGCTCGCTGCCTTGCGCAAAGCAATCGAAATCGACCCCAACTTTGCTCCTTACTACAACAGTTTGGGCAGTGTACTATCTGAGCAGAAGAAATTCGATGAAGCGATTGCTGCCTTGCGAAAAGCGATCGAACTCGAACCCAACTATGCCCTTGCTTACAACAATCTGGGCATTGTGCTGATGTTGCAGGGTTCATTGGATCAAGCGTTCGCGCGAGCTAGGGTATGCATATCGCTGCCTTCCAAAAAGCGATCGAACTTGACCCAAACAATGTCGAAGCTCAAAACAATCTTAGAGCAGTTCAACAAATGCGATCAACTCCTCAAATAGCAGTAGATCAGAGTGTTCAACAACTGTATCAGCAAGGTAATGCAGCTCAGAAGGCTGGCAATTTCTCTGAGGCAGAACGCATTTTTCGCAGAGTTATTGAACTTAATCCTAACGATGCCGTTGCTTACAACAATCTGGGCAATGCGCTGTATTTGCAGAAGAAATTGGATGAAACGATCGCCGCCTTGCGGAAAGCGATCGAACTCGACCCCAACTATGCCCCTGCTTACAACGGTTTGGGTCATGCGCTGAGAAACCAAGGGAAATTGGATGAAGCGATCTCTGCCTTCCAAAAAGCACTCGAACTTGACCCCAACGAGGCCCGTGCTTACTACGGTTTGGGCATTGTGCTAAGAAAGCAAGGGAAATTAGATGAAGCGTTCGCGCGAGCTAGGGTATGCATATCGCTGCCTTGCAAAAAGCGATCGAACTCGATCGCAACTATGCCGTTGCTTACTACAATCTGGGCATTGTGCTGTTTGACCAGAAGAAACTAGATGAAGCGTTCGCGCGAGCTAGGGTATGCATATCGCTGCCTTCCAAAAAGCGATCGAACTCGATCGCAACAATGCCGTTGCTTACTACAATCTAGGCATTGTGCTGTTTGACCAGAAGAAATTAGATGAAGCGTTCGCGCGAGCTAGGGTATGCATATCGCTGCTTTGCAAAAAGCCGTCGAACTTGACCCTAACTTTGTCGATGCTCAAAATAACCTTCGAGAAATCCAACGAATGCGATCTACTCAACGCAACTAACAACTCAATTCACCCATTACCCATTACCTATTACCAATTCCCTTTCATCAGTACCTGAGACTGGGTAAAAATAAAATATCTATCGTTTCGCCCACGGCTAAACCCAACGCTGCTAGGATCGTTAAAACTAAAAAGCTATCGAGTGGGCTAAAGCCAGAAACCCGCATTTCTAAATCCGCTAAAACTGTTGTAGCTAGCGGCAACAGAAAAAGCTCAAATAATATCGACCAAGAGGCGATTAAACCAATCGATACACTTAAAACTAAGATGAGACTCAAAAGTTGAGACCTCACATTCATCAAACTTTCTACCCAAGAAATACTCTTCCGAATCACCGCTAGAACTACGATGGTTACAAAAGCCCCCACAAGCCAAACAATGTGGTGAGCCGAAAGATGCCAACCTAGTAGTGCATATGCTAGCCAGAGAAATATTAAAGACATCCCAGGAATCGGGTTTAAAAACTTTGCATTCATCATTCCAGTTGCTCCTGATACAAAGATTCCAGCAAATTTTCTAATTTCTCTTCAGAACAACACTCGAGCAACATTTCAAAAGCTTCTAGCAATTTTGCTGCACTATCTCCCAACACAGGACTCAATCCCCAAACATCCTGTACCCAATCCCCAGGAGGCAAATCTTCAAAAATCATCCGTTCTAAAAGCTGCTTTGCTTCTAATTTGTCAATAGACATAAAATTGCTTAGTGGCTAAAGGAAAAAGGTAAATTGCTAATTGCTAATTGCTAATTGCTCGTGGTAATATTTTCTATTTCTACCATTAGCCATTAGCCATTAGCTATTGCTGATTCGAGGTATCATCGGCGAAATTGCTAACAGCTTTACACCCAATCGGATATGCAGGTTGATAAATAGAGTCACGCTTGCCAAACAAAGTATAGCGGTTATCGCGGATTTGTTCGTAAGCGCGATCGCCCACCCATTTCACCCCCGGTAACGCCCGATACGCGGTAACAAAAATATCCCCCGCAGGTAACAAGCGTCCAATTTCCTCCGCCGCGTCGCTACCTTGCCAGCGTCGCTGAGGATGATTGGCATCAATTAAAATCATCCCCATTTCGCAATCTTGGGGCGTTATGCCAAAATTGCTCAAAGAGTCTTTATCCTGCATCGGGGCATACAGAAATAACTTTCCCTGGTCTAACTTTTCCAGCACCTGCACCAGGGAAACGCAGAGATTGCAGTTACCGTCGTAGATAACGTAGTAAGTCATGAAATTAGAGCGCTCGCCAATACTGCTCTTAATTTTAGACGCAAATTTCAATCTGAAATCTCAAATCTAAAATCTGCAATTTTAATCGGCGATCGCCCAACGCACCATGGGACGATTTGCCATAACGGTGCGATCGCTAATGGTGCTAGGGTTACTTGGGGTGTCTGGCGGCAATTCTACGCGAAAAGTGACGTTACCGCTGCCAAAGCGAAACAAATAGGGATAATCCTCATTTGACCTAGCTTGACCGACGCAAGAGGCGTAGGCTCTTTGCAAAGGCGCTCGGAATTCGGCATACTTTTTGTTGGAACCTACTAAACGAGCAGCGCCTGCGATCGCTGCCGTATTTGCGATCGCTGTATGTTCCCCACCGCCTTCATAATAACGACTCGAATGCCATAGACTCACCGTCCTCGGACATGCCCCAGATTGCCGTTGTACGTTAAAAGTCAGATTAGGTTGCGTGCGAGGTAGGCGAGGTGCTGCTGCTGTTTGAGTCAATCCTGGTGTCGCCACTACCACGGTCGATAATATGCCAAAGGTCCCAGTCAATAATGACAAATTCTTCATAAAATCGCTTTAACTTGTTGGGATACAAGGTAGCAATCAATACCAAGGCGCGTCAAGTAGATTGCTATTTATAGTCTGGAAAATTACTCTATACTCTGACATCACCCAAGAGGATGAGCGAGAGGTAAAGGTTTTGTCTTCAAAATTGTAATTTCAATGTTTTTCTTGACTTGAAGCAGAAACCCGGTTTTTTAGAAAAACCGGGTTTCTTTTTCAGATTGCGACAAGCTAAAAAATGCCCTGTCCCTATTACTGCGATTTCATCCAAACGAGACATTGCTGCAAAAGTTGCCCCATTGTTTCTCGGTCAGCATGATATCGCCTGCCGTGACCTGGTAACACCCACTCGAAGGAATATGCAGCCAATTTTTCCATCGATTTAATTTGTTCGGCATAGGAATACCAGCAATAATCTCGGAAAGCAACTAACTGTTTCCAACTTTCTGACCAAGCGAGATGGTCGCCCGTAAACAGAAACTTATTGTTGGACAGTAAAACAGTATGACCTTTGCTGTGACCGGGAACTGGTATAATTAACAAATCCGGTGCAAATTGCATCGGCTCGGTGTCAGAAAGTTGAATTTCTACATCGCGAGTTCCGGAAGTTATATCATCCTTGTGGAGGATGCGCTCGCACCCAAAATGCTGCTGAAATTTCTGATGATCCGCCACATCATCCCGGTGCGTCAGATACATGTAGCGAATGCCACCCATCTCTTCTAAGCGCTTAACCAACGGTGCTGCAAACCGAGGCGAATCAACCAAAATATTGCCTTCCGGTCTTACAATTAAGTAACTTGCCGCAGCGTAGGAAGCCTCAGAATGGTAGCCGCAATGGTAAACATTGTCCTCCACTAAAATTGGAAAACTTTGCTGAGCGACTTTAATATCTTTCGGCTTTTCTACCGTACCAATAGAAGCCGTAGGACAAGATAATAACGCCTGCATCGCTCGCAATCTTTCTGTTTCGTTCTCAGGTTGATGATAAACTGCCGATTGTTCCCCAGCACGATGAAACACATCTTTTGCCATCCAGCGACAGGTGTCGCAATCAATACAAGTGGAATCGACGTAGAAATCGCCGCTGGCATTTTGAGGGCGACGTTGAGTTAAATGAGCCATTGTTATTTTTTATGGTCTTGATAGATAATTTGACCCCCTTAGTAAAATCCTAATCGTTATGACTATGAGATGGTACAGCCCCTAAGTTAACCCCAGTTGAGATTGGACAGCTTTGCCAATATCCTAAATAATCATGAGGGCATCTCGAACGCACCAGTGGTGGCTCAGCGGTTTGAGATCCTGCCCACAACCAACAGCAATCAACAAAGTTTTAACAAAATGGTGCAAAATTACAAGTCAACAGCGATCGTTACGGGAGCCTCTTCAGGGGTGGGTTTGTACACAGCGAAAGCCCTTGTCAAACGGGGCTGGCATGTAATTATGGCCTGTCGGGATGTGCGGAAGGGCGGAGAAGCGGCTACTGCCGTCGGAATACCCCAGGGTAGCTTCACCCTGATGCAAATCGACCTGGGGGATTTGGACAGCGTGCGACGGTTTGCGAGGGAATTCCAAGCCAGCGGCAGACCCTTAAATGCTTTATTGTGCAACGCGGCAATTTATATGCCTTTGCTCAAAGAGCCGTTGCGCAGCCCAGAAGGGTTTGAATTGACCATGACAACAAATCACCTGGGTCATTTCCTCTTGTGCAACCTGTTGCTGGAAGATCTGAAAAAGTGCGTGTATCCCGATAAGCGTTTGGTGATTTTAGGCACTGTAACTCACAACCCAGATGAGCCGGGGGGCAAGGTTTATCCGCGTCCAGACTTAGGAAATTTGGAGGGCTTTGAAGCAGGATTTAAAGATCCGGTTTCGATGGCTGATGGCAAGAAATTTGAACCCGTCAAAGCTTACAAAGACAGCAAAGTCTGCAACGTGCTGACCATGCGCGAACTGCATCGGCGCTATCACGAATCCACCGGAATTACCTTCTCTTCTCTCTATCCCGGATGCGTCGCCGATACGCCCTTATTCCGCAATCACTACCCCTTGTTTCAGAAACTCTTCCCCTTGTTCCAGAAGTACATCACGGGAGGGTACGTGTCTCAGGAGTTGGCAGGCGAGCGAGTTGCAGCGGTGATGGCAGATCCTGAGTACAGACAATCCGGTGCTTATTGGAGTTGGGGGAATCGCCAGAAGAAAAATGGCAAATCGTTTGTTCAAAGAGTTTCTCGCCAAGCGCGCGATGATGAAAAAGCCGAGCGCATGTGGGATCTGAGCGCAAAATTAGTTGGCATTGCGTAAGGAAGGCAGGGCGTTATAGTTCGTTCTAACCGCTGCGCTTGTCCGTCTCATTTCTGGGGCGGACAAGCGCAGCGGTTAACGATCGCGGGTATTGAAAGCTGATGCAAATAAATCTGGCTAAAATAAAGATAGTGGATTTCCCAAAGCCGGGTGTGAAAAATATCCTTTCAATTGATTGGAATGGTTGGCTAAAACGCCAGCAACAAACTATTATCTTGTTTGATTCGGTTAACGCCGCTTCTGATGTTGCATTTATGCTCAACGGTGAGTGGGACGGGAGCAATGGCGTAGTCATGCAGAAATGCGACGAGATAGCTGTTGACGCTGCTGCTAATTTGGTCGGAGCTTCTTGGTGCTACCAAAGTGCTTGCGAAGCTGTTTTGCTCCAACTGAACGTTGATCAACTGCGACGTCGCTATGCAATTGGAGACAGGTATTTTATCAACGCCAACTTGAGGTGTACTAACTTGAGTCAGCTTTGTTTAAGCGACATCAATCTGAGTTGGGCTAAGTTGAATTTGGCTAACCTCTGCGGCACTAACTTAAGCAAAGCTAACTTAACAGCGGCAGATATTACAGCAGCTAACCTGAGCGGTTGTAACTTGAATCAAGCACAACTGGTGAGAGCAAACTTAGCAAGCACAAATTTGTCGCGGGCAGACCTTACAGGTGCAAATTTAAGCAGAGCTTGCCTGATTGATGCCGATTTGAGGGATGCCGATTTAAGAGGTGCTAATTTATCCCAAGCTGAATTAAGGGGCGCTAACCTTAACGGGGCGCTTGTTTAGCGTTGATCGATCAAGCGATCGCCCAAACTCACTGACCCTAAAGAGCGATCGCTCGCAACCTTCTACCGCACGATTCCCCGCAGCGCTTCTGCATCAATCGGTTTAATCAGATAAATCCGCAGTAGATGACCGACAATTAAGAGTTGCAACGGTAACTTGCGTAACGCCTTTACCCACTGCGGTTGAGAACTGCTATCGATATCAGACATTTGCACGTTGAGATCGCAACAGCGACGCAAGCGATTGAAAAACTCCGGATGTTCCGTGTCGAGAACGGACGGGAAAGCGCGGGCAGCTGTTTCGTTAGTTTTGCGAATCACTTCGGCATCAAACTCGGTTGGATCTAGCCCCAACACCCGATAAAAGCCAGTACGTTCGTGAACCGTTAGGGTATGGGTGGCGAAGACAGTCAGCAGGAAAAAGCGGCTCCATAAACGAGATTGCCAGGTTTTCCAGAGTTTGGGTTGCGATCGCAACAATGCCTTAAAAATATCCCCGTGGCGGTTTTCATCCTGACACCAGCTTTCAAAGTAGCGGAATAGCGGGTAGAACTGATTCTCAGGATGTTTTTCCAGATGACGATAAATGATGATGTAGCGCCAATAGCCAATCTTCTCTGACAGATAGACCGTATAAATCACCCACTCAAGCGGGAAAAACGTATACACCCGATTTTTAGTCAGGTATGCCAAATCCATCGTCGAACCAAAATCGCCCATCGCTTTGTTGAGGAATCCCGCATGGCGCGCTTCATCCCGCGCCATCAAGTTAAACATTTCCGCCAGCAGGGGACTGCGATTTTTCAACTTGCGAGAGAGTTCCTTAAACAGCAGAAAGCCGGAAAACTCCGAAACGCACGATCGCTCCAAGTAATCGATAAATGCCTGTCTCGCTTCTCCCGTAATGTGTTCCCAGGATTCATCGAACGCCTCATCCCGCACAAAGTGGTGGCGGTTGTAATCCGCTCGCATTTCTGCCAGCATCGCCTGCAACTCCATCTCCTGAGCAGACAAATCCAGCTGTGCAGCCGTTTCAAAGTCCGTTGTATAAAACCGGGGAGTGAGGATGTTTTCCTTCAGTGCCTTCGTCTTGGCTGCCGATCCTTCCAGATTGGGCTTTACCGGAGATTTAACCATCGTATTCCACTGGGCTGATAACTCAATAGCTTTTAAGTTATACTACTTGCCGCCTCTTGAACAGACGGTTCGTTGAAAAAAGTAATAAACCGCAACATACAGACAATTTTGTCGTAATTACGCAAAGAAACCGGGTTTTTAGGAAAAACGAAACAATCTGCTCGCTGCCCTCCCGGCCAGAAACCCGGTTTCTTCGTGGCTCTCTCGTTTCCAAACCGAGGATTTTTCGTATCACCTTAGTTTCTTTGCGTAAGACCTGTTTTGTTAAGTTATGAAAACTATCGTTCAATAAATCGCCCCATAGCTATAAAGTTAGTTAAGTCAGGGAGACGGCATTGCGATCGATGCAGTGTCGCACTCCATCCACCACTTATAGCGGTTTGCAGCCCGCGCAGGTATCCCATTGTGTAGCGGGTGCATTAATGCACCCGTTACACAAACAAAGCCGTCTAGCTGTATGGCGATCGTTTAGGCAAAAAAACAAGGGTGATAGGAAAAATCGTCGGTTTAGAGGCGCTCTATTGCCGCATCACCTTTGTTTTTGAGGCCGCGTGGCGTTAAAAAACAAGGGTGATAGGAAAAATCGGCGGTTTAGAGGCGCTCTATTGCCGCATCACCTTTGTTTTTGGCCCCGCGTGGGTAATTCCTGTGCAATCTGCTGTAAAAGATGGTGGTTTTTACGAGCATTTCGGTGAGGTATTAGATGAGTCACGATTTAGCCAACCGCCTGCGAGAAGGCACCGCCCATTCTCACACCGCCGCAGAAAACACAGCTTATATGAAGTGTTTCCTCAAAGGGATTGTTGAAAGAGAGCCATTCCGCAAGCTGCTGGCAAATCTGTATTTTGTTTACAGTACGCTGGAAGAAGCACTGCGGCGACACCAGGATCATCCAGCGGTCGGGGCGATGTATTTCCCTGAGCTAAACCGCACGGCAAATCTAGAGAGAGCATGACTAAATAGTCGAATACTTAGCTAAACTTGCTCAAAGTTGGTTACGGCGACTAAGTTTGGACAACCGCAGAAACTGACAAATCAATTGGAGTATCGAGTATGTATGCGCTGAAGCGAGAATTAAAACTAAATAACAGAGAAGTCTCGCAGATGCGTGGATTGGCTGGTTTCAAGCGCTTGGTCTACAACTTTGGGTGGTACATGGTTCAAGCCAGCTGGGAGTTTGATGGCATCAAGGCGTCGGACTCCCGCCGGATTGACGCCATCAAACAAGTATTCACCCAAGTGGTGATGAAAGCGCCAGAAAACGCCTGGATGAAACAATATCCATCTACCGTTTACCAAGGAGCGTTCATCGATCTAAAAGAGGCGTTTTCGAGATGGCGTCAGGGGTTAGCTGACTTCCCAAAAAAGAAGACCAGAAAGAAAGGCGACTCGTTCAGAGTCTACAAAACATCGGGTGTTTATCCCGAAAAAGGTAAGCCAGCGCTGCCATTTACCAATCGGGTAGTAATCAACCCTGGCAAAAGGATTAAACTTCCAGGACTCAAGGAATTTAGACTTAAAGAACGAATCGATTTTACTTGCAGTTCTCAAACATTTACAGTTTCTAGAATGGCTGACAAGTGGTTCGTCTCATTTGTTCTTGATGTCGATAAAATACCGCCGTTGATGCATCCGATGGCAACCATTGGTGTAGACTTGGGCGTCAAAACTTTAGCGACTTGTTCCGATGGCACTGTTTACCATCTGCCAACTGCTACCAAACGAGCGAAAACCAAGCTAAGCAAGCTGCAATGGCGCCATCGTCACCAAGTCAAAGGAAGTAAAAAGCTAAAGCTAAGAGCATCCGCTAACGCGCGAAAGTTTTACATGCGCCTTGCTAGGTTACATGCACGAATCGCCAATATTCGCCGGGATACAACCCAAAAAATGACGACAGACTTGAGTCGCAAAGCCAAAATCATTCGGCTCGAGGATCTCAACGTGGCTGGGATGCTTGCCAATCATAAGTTAGCCAGCGCTATCAGCGACCATTGTTTTTACGAAATCCGTCGTCAATTAACGTATAAACAGTCTCATTACGGCACGCGGGTGGAATTGGTTGACCGATGGTATCCGAGTTCTAAAACTTGCTCTCAGTGCAATCAAGTTCAACCAATGAAACTATCAGACCGCGTGTTTCGCTGTTCTCATTGTGGGCAGGTTCAATGCCGCGATCTGAACGCCGCGCTCAATCTTGAGCGCGCCCCATCTGATCAAGTACGGCTGGCTTAGTCGGAACTTAACGCCTGTGGACAATTTGGAGCCGACTCCCTTGGTTGAAGCAGGAAGCAGACCCTCCAGAAGTTATTTCTGGTTGAATGGCGAACTTTAGGTAAGTTTAGTCAAGTTTTGTGGAGCAGATTTAGCATTCTACTACGGTGACAGCTGGCGCGAGCAAATTGCTCCGTTACCCGCAGGTCAGGTTTACGTCAATCGCCTGGAGGAAATCGCCAATAACGACCCCGTGCTTCTGATTGCTCACAGCTACACCCGTTACATGGGGGATTTGTCAGGCGGTCAGGCGTTGAAAAACATTGTTCGTTCGGCACTGAATTTGCCCCCCGATCTCGGTACGGGACTGCATGAATTTGAGCAAATTCCAACAGCAGAAGCAAGAAGAGAATTCAAGGAAAAGTATCGTCTGGCGCTCAACTCTTTACCGATTGACGAAGCAACCATGCAACGGATTGTAGATGAAGCCAACTATGCGTTTCAACTCAATCGGGATGTGGTTCACGATCTAGAAGATGATGTAAAAGCTGCAATTGGCGAACACGTCTTCGATTTACTCACCCGTCAGGATAAACCCGGTAGCACAGAGCGAGTTCATCCTGGTTCTGCACCCCATTTAGTAGTAACGTAAGTTGCTAGTTATCTCTCGAAGCTCGGCTAATGGCTAATGGCTCATGGCTAATGCCAGTAAAAATCCAAGATTAGCAATTAGCAATTAGCAATTAGCAACGCCCTTGATAACTAGCAACTTGTGTTAAGTAGATTTAGTTGCCAACCAACAGAGGAATATTAATCCATGAGCTTTTCGCTGCCTACTGTTCAATTTGACTCAACATTGCTCCGAAAGTACGACCAATCTCTACCGCGCTACACTAGCTATCCACCTGCTACGGAGTTGAAACCGGAGTTTGAATTAGTCGATTTTAGGGCGGCAATCGCAGTCGGTAACTATAAAAAAACGCCACTATCTCTCTACTGTCATATCCCGTTTTGTGAAACGGTTTGTTATTTCTGTGGTTGCAATACCGTTATTACCCAGCGAAAAGAAGTAGCAGAGCCTTATCTGGACTATACAGCACGTCATATTCGCCAGATGGCTGAGCTAATTGATTGCAATCGTCCGGTGCATCAAATGCACTGGGGAGGAGGGACGCCAAACTATCTTTCTCTGAGTCAAATTGAAAGGTTATGGACGACAATCAATCGGTATTTTCGCTTCGATGCAAACGCTGAAATTTCGATTGAGGTGAATCCCCGATATCTAGATCGAAACTGCATTCTGTTTTTGAAAGATTTGGGATTTAACCGGATTAGTTTTGGCATTCAAGATTTTAACCCCCAAGTGCAGGAAGCGATTAACCGCATTCAACCAGAAGCCATGCTGTTTAATGTCATGGATTGGATACGCGAAGCGGGGTTTGAGAGTGTCAATGTTGACCTGATTTATGGTTTACCCTTTCAAACGCTGGATACATTCCGCAACACTATTTACAAAACGATCAAACTCGCTCCGGATCGGATTGCTGCGTTCAATTTTGCCTATGTACCGTGGATAAAACCCGTACAGCGAAGGATTCCCCAAGAAGCGCTACCCAAAGCTGCGGAAAAACTCGATATTTTGCAAATGACGATCGAAGAACTGAGTCAAAACGGGTATCATTTTATTGGTATGGATCATTTCGCCAAACCAAACGATGAATTAGCGCTCGCTCAACGGGAAGGAAAACTCCATCGCAACTTTCAGGGATATACCACCAAACCAGAATCGGATCTGATCGGATTTGGCATTACCTCGATTAGTATGCTGCATGATGCCTACGTTCAAAATCACAAGCGGTTGAAAGACTTTTATCAAGCGATTGATGCGGGAGTTTTACCGATTGAACGAGGGGTTAGTCTCAGCCAAGATGATGTGATTCGTCGGACAGCTATTATGGAATTAATGTGTCAATTCCAACTGTCCAAAGACGATTTTGAAGACAAGTATCATCTGCATTTCGATCGAGATTTTGATGAGTATTTCGCCCGCGAGCGATTTGAGTTGAAAAAGCTGGAAGCGGATGGACTAATCCGCATGTTCCACAATCGAATTCAGGTAACTCCTGCCGGAAGATTGCTAATCCGCAATATTGCTGCCGTTTTTGATACCTATCTTCTGCACCAAAAAACTGCTGGCAGTTTCTCAAAAGCAATTTAATACAGTAGGGAACATCCAAAACATTTTGATTTGGCGACAAAACTTAGTGATGTTCCCTACTAATTTTGGTGTCTTGAAGAACTCAGGACTTACGCAAGACCAGAAAAGAAACAAAGGTGAGACCTTGACTCTCGTTGACAAACCAACGATTTTTCGTAGAAACCGGGTTTCTGATTAGGGACACGGCATCCGAAATATTCTGTACAAGTAAACATTTTATACTTGCCGTGTCCCTACAACATTGCCGACGATTTTTCAGAGAAACCCGAATGGGTGAGTGTCATATCATGTCGGCTTAATTACTTATAATAAAAACTTCCCCGCGTCGGGAGCGTCCCCGTGTCCCCACGTCAGATGTTAAGTTTTATGACGGTTGCTCATAAGAAAATTGCGGTAATAGTTTATAATTAAAGCCACTAAAAAGACAAAATTGACCAGGGTTAAGCAGATAAAATCGCTATCCCAGAAAAGTTTGGCGCATCTTTTTTTATATAAGAGTCTGTTAGAGAAGGAGAGCTTTTAGGGCAGCGATCGCACTAGCTCAATCCGAATATTGAGGCTCGCTTTGGGGACTGCCTCCAATATTTGTGGAGTGAAAAAATACTCATTATGCCCATATTCCCAGGTGCAAAGCGGCGATACACAAGGGCGCGCGCCAAGAAGGCAATTGTGGCAAAACGCGATCTAAAGCCGCAAGTCACTAAACCCGATGAGAAACAGGAATAAACCTATGCCGATCACACCGACTTATCCAGGCGTTTATATAGAAGAAATACCCAGCGGTGTCCGCACGATTACTGGAGTTAGTACCTCGATAACCGCATTTGTCGGGTACACGGCACGCGGCCCGGTAAACAAGGCCAAACGCATATTCAATTTTGGCGATTTTGAACGAAAGTTCGGCGGATTGCATCCTGAGAGCGAAATTGGCTACGCCGTCCAGCAATTCTTTTTAAATGGGGGCACCGATGCCTATGTGGTGCGGGTAGCAAAGGGTGCAAAAGAAGCACAAATCAAACTCAAAGATATCAACGGTAAGGAAGTACTGACAGTCTCGGCAGTAGACCCAGGCGTATGGGGCAATAACCTGCGCTTGGATATTGATTACGCTACCACCAACCCCGAGAGTACCTTTAACCTCGGGGTGACTCAATACCAGTTGCAAGACACCAAGTTCATCCCGGTTGCCAAGGAGCAATACCGCAACCTGAGTATGAACAGTCGCTCTTCATCCTATGCGGTCAACGTCGTCAAAGGCGGATCGAAGCTGATTCGCCTCAAACGTACTGAATCCCTGAGCTTTGCCAGCGGCTACAGTATGAGTGGTAACCTGGCTTCGTTTCCGACGCTGACGACAGAAGACAAGACAATAGCAGGCATTCTTGACGGTACTCGTGTATTTACTTTAGTGCTAGCTGACCCAGTGGCAATCAACAGTGCCCCTGACAAAATGGCAGCGCTGGTAACTGCGGTCAATGCTGCAATTACAACCGCTGGTTTGAGTACAAGCAACGACATGAGTGCGAAGCGAGTCAATGGTTTCGGGGCGGATGATGCCAGCGGCAATTACCTGCAATTGATCTCGCACAATTCAAACCCAGAATATTCATCCGTGCAGGTAACGATAGCCGGATCGCTTGATGCATCTGACAAACTGAAACTAGGACTAGAAAATGGTGGTCGAGAAAAAGAAGGGGCAAGTTCCCGTCGTCCGGCACAGACAGGGACAACCAGCGCTGACCTCGCCAACCTTTTAGGCACAAATACAACCGTATCGGGCAATATCGATATCAATATCGTCGATAACGCCACGGGTTTGACAGTTTGCCAAGCATTGAATCAACCGCTACCTGCCACATCGTTACTTGCGGGCGGTACAACTTTGCGAGATAACCTGCAACAGTTGATTCGGAACATCGATCATCCCGCCACAAAAAATGCGATTGTTCAATTGAACGGCACTGTTTTGCGCGTCCTTGCCAGTACGTCCGAGACACCTAACGCATCGATCGCTTTTACAGATGCCGCGGCGACTGCCATTCTGTTAGATGCGGGTAGCGGCGCGTTGGTAAACGTGCAGGAATATAGCTTGGGAACCGGGACAGGATTTGGGTTTCAAACAGGAGCTGTTTTGGGCAGCGATGGGACAGAACCTGGGGCGGGTGAGTTCCTCGGTTCTGCGGCAGATAAGACGGGCATCCACGCCCTGCGAGATGTAGATTTGTTTAATTTACTGGTAATTCCCCGCACCGCGAAGCTCGGCGGAGCAACCGCTAGCGTCATCGCAGCAGCAGCAGCTCTTTGCGAAGAACGTCGAGCCTTTTTCCTGATCGACCCCGAGCCGACAAAAACGCTCGCAGACATTGCTGATTGGGCAGATAGCGTTAGTAAAAGCAGAAATGCGGCGGTTTTCTTCCCGATGATTCAAATAGCCGATCCGCTGGACGGTTTTCGCCTAAAAGATATGCCCCCATCGGGTGCGATCGCAGGTATATTCGCCCGTACCGACAGCGAACGAGGCGTATGGAAAGCGCCAGCGGGAACTGAGGCAGTAATTCGCGGCGTCCTTGGACTTTCCTATACCCTAACCGACCCAGAAAACGGCGTCTTAAATCCCTTGGGCGTTAACTGTTTGCGGACATTTCCGGTATATGGCACTGTTGTCTGGGGTTCGCGCACCAGACGGGGTGCAGATCAGCTAACGGACGAATACAAATATATTCCCGTGCGTCGGTTAGTTTTGTTTATCGAAGAAAGTCTTTATCGCGGTACTAAATGGGTCGTTTTTGAACCCAATGACGAGCCATTGTGGTCGCAAATTCGCCTCAACATCGGGGCATTTATGAATAATCTTTTCCGCCAAGGTGCATTTCAAGGCAAAACACCCCGCGAGGCTTATTTTGTTAAATGCGACAGAGAAACAACCACTCAGAATGACATTAATTTAGGCATTGTCAATATTGTGGTGGGATTTGCACCGCTGAAACCAGCCGAGTTTGTCATTATCAAGATTCAACAAATGGCTGGTCAAATTGTGACTTAAAACGATCCCCCCCAGCTTGTGACTTAAAACGATCCCCCCCAGCCCCCCTTGCCAAGGGGGGGGTAAGAGGGGGGTAGGAAATGGTATCAGGAGGAATCATGGCTCAATTTAGCGTTAATGCTCAGCGGTTTGACCCCTACAAAAATTTCAAATTCCGCGTTAAGTGGGATGGGCGTTATGTGGCGGGGGTGAGCAAAGTCGGCGCACTGAAGCGGACGACTGAAGTGGTAAAACATAGGGAAGGTGGAGATCCGAGTAGTAGTCGCAAATCTCCAGGGCGAACTGAGTACGAAGCAATTACCTTAGAACGCGGCGTGACTCACGATACCGAGTTTGAGCAGTGGGCGAATAAAGTTTGGAACTACGGATCGGGTTTGGGTGCTGAAGTTTCGCTCAAGGATTTTCGCAAAGATATTATCATCGAAGTTTACAACGAAGCCGGTCAGTTAGCGATTGCTTATAGGGTTTTCCGCTGCTGGGTTTCAGAATACCAAGCTATGCCAGATTTGGATGCGAATGCTAATGCTGTCGCCATCCAAAACATCAAGTTGGAAAATGAAGGTTGGGAACGGGATTACGAAGTCACAGAACCAACGGAAATCAGTTTTGTGGAGCCTTAAGGAAATTGCAGATTGCAGATTTCAGATTTTAGATTTAAGGATTAAATGGGAAATCTGCAATCGGCTGAAATTTGTACAAATTGTAGATTCAATTCTTCAATCTGCAATCTGAAATCTAAAATCTGAAATTAAAATGCGTTGTCTAACTGCTAGCGATATCTTGCAAATTTGGGAACAGGGGTTGTGTCAGCATCCCCTAAAACGGGCTGTGACTATTTTGACTGTCGCTTGTCCGGAGATTCGTGCTGAGGAAGCGGCTTTGCTGACGATTGGGCAGCGGGACGGGTATCTTTTGAGACTCAGGGAATTGACGTTTGGAACGGGGATGAACGGTTTTGCGGTATGTCCGCAGTGTAGCGATCGCTTAGAGTTCACTCTCGATATCGCAAATATTCGCGTTGCTGACCTGGAGCGACCCGTACAGTCTGAACATGGGTTTTGTTGGGGGGGAATTGAGTTGCAGTTTCGACTACCGAACAGTCGGGATTTGGCGGCGATCGCTAGTTGTAACAACCCGATTATCGCCCAACAGCGGCTAATTCAAAGGTGCGTGTTGCAGGTGAAACAAGATGGGGCGATTTTAGCGACAAACGAGTTATCAGAGGAAGCGATCGCACAACTGGCAAAACAAATGGCAGAGTGCGATCCCCAAGCGGAAGTGTTACTGGATTTTACTTGTCCGGGGTGCAACTACCAATGGCAAAGTCTGTTTGATATTACTGCATTTTTTTGGCAAGAAATTGCTGCTTTTGTTAAACGCTTGCTGCGGGAAGTTCACACCCTAGCAAAAGCTTATGGTTGGCGCGAAGCGGATATTTTAGCCATGAGTCACCAGCGGCGGCAGTTTTATTTGGAAATGGTGGGTGTATGACAAATTTTTTGACTAGATTGGTAGGACGTACCCTCGGTACAATACCCGTGGTACAACCCCGAATTGCCTCGATGTACGATCCGGGAATGGGAATTGGGGAGCAGGGGAGCAGGGGAGAGGGGGAATTTTCCCCATCTTTCATCCCGAATTCCCCAACACAAATTACTCAAAATCCGACAGGATCGCGGAAGCTTGCGGGGAGGGAATTGGTAACAGATGAAGTAACGGATGTAGCGGATGAGTCATTGAGTGGACTTTTTCAGAATATAAATTCAAAGTCAGGCGAGACGCCTAACCCACAAGAGTTTTTGCAGAAGTCTGGTGGTGTCGAGATTGAATATAGGGACAAGTTTGCCAAAGAAGCGGCGGAGATATCTTCTCAAGCTATCTCTACAAGTTCGGCAGATAACGCTTTACCAAATGATTATGATTCCCTCACTCTGAAGGTCTATAACAATAAAAGAGGGAATCAATCTGGAATTGGTATAACTATCAGGGAGAATCTTGAATCAAATCCGATTCGGCAAGAGCGATTATCCGCTACTTATAATAGTGCAACTGTAATGCCATCTCCAAATCAGGAAGAAACGCGACTGCGGGAAGAAATTGGTGCAATGCCGGAATCTACTCAACCTGAATTAAAACAAAAATTACCCAATTCCAGCAGCGGGAAAGATGAGCAGATGGAGAGATTACCCATTACCAATTACCCATCACCAATTCCCAATTACCAATTCCCAATTCCCCAAACAATTCGAGTCAGTATTGGTCGGATTGAAGTGCGGGCAATTCCGGCGCCACCTGCGCCACCTGCACCGCGCAAATCGCCGCCAACACCTAAATTATCGCTTTCGGAATATTTGCGAAAAACTGGAGGTGGGGGATGAGTAATTTTTTAGCGATCGCAACCGTCACTGCTACTTTTAGTCAAACTATTAGTAGTGCTGTCCAAGCATCTGTTCCCGGTGCTGAGGTAACCACCCAGCGCCCCCACGCACCGGAGAAAGACGAAAAACCGCACGTGAATATTTATCTTTATCAAGTCACTCACAATGCTGCTTGGATTAACGCCGATCTTCCTACTCGTCGCCCGGAAGGAACCCTCGTGCAGCGCCCGCAAATTGCCCTGGATCTCCACTATTTGTTGACGTTTTATGGCGATGAAACCGAGTTTGTCCCCCAGCGCTTAATGGGCAGTACCTTGAGTGCTATACATGCCAAACCAATTCTAACTAGAGAAGCAATTCGCAAGTTAATTGATACTGCCCAATATCCTCATCTTTCTGATGAGTATCTGCAAACCTCTAACTTGGATGAACAGGTGGAATTAATCAAATTTTCGCCAATTTCCATGAATCTGGAAGAGCTATCCAAGTTGTGGTCGGTGTTTTTCCAAACACCTTATGCCTTATCGGTTGCCTATCAAGCTTCCGTGGCGCTAATCGAGGCGGAATTGACGCCCCAGAGAGCTTTGCCGGTGCGCGATCGCAACATCTATGTCATGGCTTTCCGGCAACCTATTATTGAGCAAGTTGTTTCATCTTCAGGCGCAAATCAACCGATTGTTATAGACAGCAAATTACTCATCTTGGGCAAGCAATTAAAAGGCGATATTACCACTGTAAAGATAGGAGAGATTGAAGTCACGCCCCTAGCAGAAAATATCGGCGAAAACCAAATAGAATTAACACTTACATCTTTGGCTTTAAAAGCTGGAGTTCAACCTGTACAGGTGGTGCATAAAATCAACTTTGGCACCAGCGCATCCGAACCACATCGAGGTTTTGAATCCAATGTAGCGGCGTTCGTTTTGCACCCAAAAATTACAGTTGCGATTAGTTCTGTAATCTGCACAATTACAAATGGCATCACCCGATGTTCCGCTGAGGTGACGGTGAATTTTACGCCCAATGTTGGCAAGCGGCAGCGAGTCGTTTTGTTACTAAACGAGTTGCTTTCTGTACCCGCTAATTCGGCACGAGCTTATAGTTTTAATGCTCCATTAAATAACGGAATAACTGACCCAAATCAAGATGAAACTGCGTCGATTGCGATTCCAATTAAAGGGGTAGCACCGGGGAATTATCTAGTGCGCGTGCAAGTAGACGGCGCAGAGAGCAACCTCGGTGCAAACGCCGCCGGACTTTACAACTCGCCGCAGGTGACAATCTCATGAACAATATTGCACCTTTTAACTGGCAAGAAGCTAACCAACGTTACCTAACAGCAGCGTTGGCAAAAATTCGGATATATTTACAGCAGTATATCGCTGGTTTTCAAGAGAACGATACTGTTGAAATCAGCGAGATTGCATCAGAGGAATTAGAAGCGATCGCTGCTAACATGCGGCATCCTCCAGCTTTGCATACCCTATGCATCGCGTTTAATCTGACATCCTTTGAACGCGATATTTTGCTGCTGTGTGCGGGAGTAGAATTGAGTGCATCTTTAGCCAAACTTTGTGCAGAAGCTCAAGGGAATCCCCAATTTAATTATCCAACATTTAGCCTAGCATTAGCCGTTTTCCCAGAATCTCACTGGAGTGCTTTAGCGCCTGTTGCCACCTTACGTCATTGGCGATTAATTGAAGTAGGAAATGGAGAAAGCTTGACTCAAAATCGCCTGCGAATTGACGAACGAATTTTGCATTATTTAACAGGCGTATCCTACATCGACGATCGCTTGCAAGGATTGATAGAACCTGCGATCGCGGGAGAATGGTCAGATGAATTGCCTGCCTCTCACCGTGCGATCGCGCAACAAATTGTTACCATTTGGTCGCAGACAACCAGAGGATCGGTTTTACCTGCAATCCAACTTTGCGGGGAAGAATTGGTGGGAAAACAAGCGATCGCATTTTCCGCTTGCGTTGCTTTAGGTATGCAATTGCAAGTTCTCCACGCTGGCGATATTCCCAATAGCGTAGCTGAAAGAGAAGCGTTAATGGGTTTGTGGGCAAGGGAAGCAGTGCTGAGTGGTAGCGCCCTACTTTTAGATTGCCAGGAGTTGGAAGGCGTGTCAATGCGCGTTGTGCTGTCGTTTGTGGAAAGATCGCCTGGTTTATTATTAATAGCTATTCGCGAACCTTTACCAACTCTTAATCGTCCAGTTATTCGCCTAGATATCCACAAACCCAGCGCTGCAGAACAGCAAAAATTGTGGGAAACTGCTTTAGCACCATTTACTCATGAACTAAACGGAAAAATAGCAACTTTAGCCACACAATTCAACTTAAGTTACCCAGGAATTCGCACCGTAAGTATCGAAGTATTGAATCATATTAACCAACAAGATAACCAATTACCAATTCCCAATTACCAATTCCCAAATTTATTATGGAATGCTTGTCGGTTGCAGGCGCGATCGCGTTTAGAAACTCTCGCCCAACGCATCGAATCTACCGCAAGTTGGAACGATTTAGTATTACCAGAACCCCAACGCCAAATGCTGCGGGATATTGCTGCCAATGTCAGACAAAGATCCAAAGTATACGAAACTTGGGGATTTGCTAGAGATACGCGAGGATTGGGAATTAGCGCTTTGTTTGTCGGTGCTAGCGGCACGGGTAAAACAATGGCGGCAGAAGTACTCGCTAATGAATTACAATTAGACTTATATCGAATTGATTTAAGTTCGGTTGTTAGTAAATACATTGGTGAAACAGAGAAGAACTTACGGCGCGTATTTGATGCAGCAGAAACAGGCGGGGCAATTTTACTTTTTGACGAAGCTGATGCCTTATTTGGCAAGCGTTCTGAAGTAAAAGATAGCCACGATCGCTATGCCAATATCGAGGTAAGTTACCTGCTGCAACGCATGGAAGCTTATCGGGGTTTAGCCATTTTAACAACTAATCTAAAAAGTGCTTTAGATACTGCTTTTTTGCGCCGCATTCGCTTCGTGGTGCAATTTCCCTTCCCAGATGCAACGCAGCGCAAAGAAATTTGGCGGCGCATCTTTCCAGCGAAAACGCCAATAGAAGGGCTAGATTTGGACAAATTAGCGCGGTTGAATGTCCCAGGCGGCAATATCCGTAATATTGCTTTAAATGCGGCTTTTTTGGCAGCGGATGCAGGGGAAGCAGTGGGGATGTCCCATTTATTACGCGCTGCTAAATGTGAATACGGAAAGTTGGAGAAATCTTTGACAGAGGCAGAAATTGGAGGGTGGGTATGAACAAGATTGAATTGCATATCGAGGAATTGGTATTGCATGGGATGGAGATAAGCGATCGCTACCTCATCGGCGAAGCATTCCAGCAAGAATTAACGCGATTGTTGACCGAAAAAGGTTTACCGCGATCGATCGATCAAGGAGGTGAAATTCCCCGCATCAATGCCGGTAGATTTGAAGTGCAATTGGGTGCGAAACCAGAAATAATCGGCGTTCAAATAGCACATATAATTTATGGAAAATTAGGAGAATAATTATGGTTGAAGCCAAGCTATAATATAGACAATCTAACTGGCAATTTCCCAGAATTAAACAGTTATGGTACAACAACTATCTCCTCAAACAACACCAGAAATCATCTACCCCGACAGCGACGGAGAACCGATGGCAGAAAACACAGAACAGTTCAAATGGATTGTCCTGATAAAAGAGAACTTAGAAATCTGGTTTGCTGGCGCAGCGGACGTATTTGTCGCTGGAGATTTGCTGTGGTATCCGGTAGAAGGTAATAACAAACTGCGGCAAGCACCAGATGCGATGGTTATCTTTGGACGACCTAAAGGAAAGCGCGGTTCTTACAAGCAATGGGAAGAAGAAAATATCCCGCCGCAGGTAGTTTTTGAAATTCTTTCTCCAGGAAATCGCCGCAAAAAAATGTTTGAGAAACTGTTGTTTTATCAACGCTATGGCGTGCAGGAGTATTACATTTACGATCCAGATGAGAATGAATTAACAGGATTGGTTCGTTCTGGGGATTGGTTAGAACCAATTGAAGAGATGAATGGTTGGGTGAGTCCGCTGTTAGAAATTCGGTTTGAACTGACAGAAAATAATCTGGAAATTTATCGTCCAGATGGGCGGCGCTTCCTAACTTCTGTGGAATTAGAGCAACGAGCTGAGGAGGCGACAGCAAGAGCTGAAGAAGCGACAGCAAGACTCGAACAAGAACGTCAACGAGCACAGGAGGCAACAGCGAGACTCGAACAAGAACAACAGCGCTATCAAGCGTTATTAGAACGGTTACGAGAGAAAGGCATCGATCCAGAGCAATTGTAAGTTACGAGCGCTCGCATTTCCAGAAATAATGCGAGCGCTGAAAAATTGTTCAAGAGAATAGGGGAATGAATATGCGATCGCAAACCCAAACCAAAACTACACCAAAACCATCTTTCACACCTGTTAAAACAGGAATTTTGCAGCGTAAATGTGCCTGTGGGAATTCGGCTGGTTTGACAGGAAAGTGTACTGAATGTCAGAACAAACAGCTTACGTTACAGCGTCGTTCTAATAATCAAGCTGAACCTGATGAAGTACCGCCGATAGTACATGAAGCTGATACAGTCGCTGGGATGCTTCAGCGACAAGGTTCATCTCAAGACGGAGGAGGAACACCATCAGCTTGTGTTGTTAGTGAGGAAATACCTACGAATCGGAGTGGACTTATAAATCGTGGTGGAACTGTCGGTGAGCGATTTCAAATGAACATTGACTGGAGAGATTCTGGTTCTTTAGCTCGAAGGAGTCCAACCTCTTATTGTGATTGTTCGTGTGGTGAGTACCGTCAATATATTAAAGGTCATGTAATCATCAACGGCAGAAGAGAGACGATACATCTGTGGGGAGGAGCGGTTTTAGAAGAGAACGTGTATCACGAGGATGGACTTGAAAGGAATCCCAGGGGACGTTATGGACACCGTAATGAAACTCAGACAACGGATGAAGATTTTCTTCCAGACCGGGCTACGGGGTGCAGTTATCGTGGGCGTGATTTTCCCCGGATAATGATCGGCTCTGAGGTAGATATGCTGTATCAGTTTAAAGGTCAAACTTATGATTCTTGTAATCAGACTTTTGGCTCGATTCACGAATGGGAAGTGCGGTATGTTGGGCCGATCATCCGATAGTTGAGTAGTGCATAGCAAGTAATATCTTGATAGACATTATGATGAGGATTAGGATTATGAGTACGCGATCGCCAACCCAAACAAAACCCACACCCAAACCATCTTTCACACCTGTTAAATCAGGATTGTTACAACGCAAATGCGCCTGTGGAAATTCAGCAAGTTTGACAGGAAAGTGTATCGAGTGTGAAAACAAACGGCTGAGTTTACAACGCCGTGCTAATAATCAAGCTGAACCTGATGAAGTGCCACCGATTGTACATGAGGTGTTGCGATCGCCAGGGCAACCTTTAGACCAAGATGCTCGTGCTTTCATGGAGTCACGCTTCGGACATGATTTTAGTCGGGTGCGGCTGCATACAGATGGGAAGGCGGCGGAGTCGGCGCGAGCTGTGAATGCGCTAGCTTATACGGTCGGGCATAACATTGTCCTGGGAACCGAGGCGCATTGCTTAGGCAGTCGGCAGCGATCGCACCTGCTGGCTCACGAGTTGACACACGTAGTTCAGCAATCTCAATCGGGGTATGGCGTCCAGAGGCAACTACAAATTGGCGCCGCTCGCGAACCGGCAGAATCGGAAGCCGATCGCGTTGCCGATATTGTAGTGGGCAATCATCCCCTGTCTGAGCCGATTCCGATTCGTGGCGAACCGGCGGGACTGCGGCTACGCCGCCAGGAAGCCAACCCGCAAACCCTACCGCAACGACGAGGAGACGATGCCCGACTGGCAACGCTGGACCAGCCCTCCCGTGGGCAAGATCAAGTGCGTATTCATGTTTTCCGCTATCTGTGCAACTGTCGGGGACGCAATGTCAGACGTTCTAGCTTTAGAGGACGAATACAGCCAAATCCGGGCATAACCTACGAATTCTGTGACGGTCGATTGACTGCACGGATCGTCGGGGATATCATTCCCAACAGTTTTTCCACAGGAACCGTGCGGGTGGGTGGAATTCTCAATATTGCACCTGAAGGGAGCAGTGCCGGTGTCCGCATTGAAGCCCAAGGGGAAGCTCGAAACACGGGATCTGAACCTCAAGTAGGGGGTCAGGGAGGAGTAGGCGTCCGAATTCCGGGCGGTCCCGATATTGGCGCCAGAGGTGGGGCAATGGTCGGAACGCAATCCGGACAGGTGGATAGCACCCTGAGGGGGGAAGTTCGCATCCCCGGTGGACCCACCATCTTTGTGGAAGGAACAAACATCCAGGACGAGGGGCGACGTGGTGTGACCTTCGGGCTTGGGGGAACCTTTGGTGGTCCGAATGTTGAAGAACAAATCTGCCGCGAATGCACCTGTCCGGTCGCTTACCAGTGTATGGAAGATATTCCTCCCAGGGAATACACCGAAGATGTGCCCTACACAGTCACTGACCGCAATCGATTGCGCTACTACTTCCGTCTCAATACCGACCAGGATACTCGGAACCCCGAACTGCGGCGCGAGTCTATCCAGGCACTCGACCAGGTGGTTGCCCTAGTGCGGGATGGTTGGACAGTGAGCGCCATCAATGGATTTGCCTCACCGGAAGCTGATGAACGGGCACTGAACGAACCGCTTTCAGACTCGCGGGCACGGCGGTTACATCAACTGGTTCAGAGCCGCCTGGGAAGCACTACCACACTTCCACAGCCAGCAGGACGGGGCGAATTGTTGGGACGGCGTCCCAGTATCACCCCCGGTAGCGGATTAGGAGATGCCTTGTTTGATGCCGGTTTTAGCAGTCCAGAAGAGGTAACCGATTTCCTGTTTGGCGATGAGATTGCCAACGATCAACTGGCAGCTCAATTCCTGGCGCTGTTAAATCGGGTAACTGCCCGCGAGGATCGATTGCGCCTGTTTGGGGTCACCTCCAGTTCGCCGATTGCGGCTCAACTCCTGACCGCGATTGACCAATTTATCGCCGGTGGCGGTCGAGGGCATAGACCCTGGGAGCGGATCTTCGAGTTCCTCCGATTTGCGTCGGTGGAAATGACACGGACTCGCCAGGAGATCCGCACAGAAGAGCGCCGGACTCGTGGTTCGATTCGTGAGGTGGGAGAGGCGTTGTGTAACGGCTATGCCCAACAGGCGGAACGAAGGAATCTATTTGGACCGGCAGAACGAGAACCTGGTGCTACCGAGTGCCCAACTCGCGACCCAGGAAACCTGGAAACATACGCCGACAGGTGTAATTACGACCGCTAGCCTTTGTCCGAATTATTGCGATCGCCACTCCCTTAAATTAGACAAACAAAACCCAAAATTATCATGACCTCTTTCCCCAATTCCCCCCGTTTACTTAAAGGCGCAATTATTGGAGTTGACCTCTTCAACCCGGTGGCAAGCGTCATCATTTTTCAGTACAATCCCGACACGCTTACGCGCACGATTAATGCTCAAACAACGGGCAGCGATAATGCCAGCCAAGGTGAAGCATTGCGATTTAAAGGGCCGCCTAGAGAGTCAATCAGACTTGATGTGGAAATCGATGCTGCGGATCAATTAGAACAAGAAAAATTTCCCGCTACTTCGATGGGAATTTATCCCACATTGGCTTCTTTGGAAATGCTGCTGTATCCGAAATCTGCGGTGGCGATCGCTAACGAAGTCCTAGCCAGATTTGGCATCATCGAAGTCATTCAACCGGAAGCACCGCTGACCCTATTTATCTGGGGAGCCAAACGTGTTTTACCCGTGCGCTTAACTCAATTTACCATTACAGAAGAAGCATTTGACCCGAACTTAAATCCAATTCGCGCCAAAGTAAGTTTAGATTTACGGGTGCTTAATTACGAGGATTTAGGAATATTGAGCGTCGGTGGTTCGTTATTTATGGTACATCAAGTTGCTAAAGAAGTGATGGCAACTATCAACGGCGTCGGTAACTTGCCATCCGCGTCAGCATCTTTTTCATTTAGTGCCAATCTTAGTATTGGAGGTTAAAATTATGTTTGCTCCCAATAGCCGTTATTACAACATTCCCACCGCCACTAAGACGGTAACGGATAGCAACGGAATGCCTCGCGAAATTCGCTACCTGCGACGCAGATTTATCCCTTCATCTGAGGGGATGACAACCCTGGTAGAACATACGGTAAAACAAAGCGATCGCTTAGACAACATCACCGCCCGCTACTTAGGCGACCCCACCCAATTTTGGCAGGTGTGCGACAGCAACAACGTTATAAATCCCAATGAACTAACCGACGAAATTGGGCGCGTCATCAAAATTTCTTTTCCCCATTTGTAGAGAATGGTAACGGGAGATTGGCGCTTGTGAATTGGGAAATCAAATCCCTATTCAATTCCAATTAGCCATTAGCCATTAGCCATTAGCCAATCCAAAATCGCTATGCTAACCAACCAACTCGGAATTCGTTTAATTTTATTAATTGGCAAGACTATTCCCTTGCCTGCATCTTATGATGTAACTAGCGCCTTAACAAGAGTTGAAGTTACCAACGATGCAGAACAAGGCGATGGGTTCCAAATTATGTTTACGCTGAGTAAGGATAACGTCGTCAATTATGGCTTGCTACAAAGCGGCGTAGTAGAAACTTTTACCCGCGTAATCATTGGCGTGCTGTTGGGTACAACACCAGAAGTATTAATTGATGGCGTTATTACCCATCACCAAATTGCACCGAGTAACGAACCGGGGATGACTACCCTCACCGTTACCGGCAAAGATGTGAGCCAAATGCTCGATTTGAAAGAGAAAAATGCTGAGTATAAAAATCAACCAGATTTTCTGATTGTGACTCGGATAATTGCCGATTATGCCCAGTATGGATTGGTGCCAAAACCAACACCAACCACCGATGTACCAATCGAATTGCAGCGGGTTCCTCGTCAGCAAGAAACAGATTTGCAGTTTATTAAAAGATTGGCGAGGCGGAATGGTTTTGTCTTCTACATTGAACCAATAACTTTTCAAGCAAACCTTGCTTATTGGGGGCCAGAAAAGAGGGGTGGAATTGCTCAACCTGCTTTAACAATGAATATGGGGGCGTCTAATAATGTGAAATCGTTGCATTTTTCTCAAGATGCCCTTGCCCCTGTGGGAACCGAAGGTTCTTTTGTCGAACCGCTGACTAAAATTAGCATTCCAATTCCCTCCCTACCTTCGTTACGTTTGCCACCATTGGTATTGTCGCCAACGCCAGCGAAACGGACTGTTCTGTTAAGAGAAACTGCCAATCAAAACCCAGCACAAGCAGCAACGGAAGCTGTTGCTACTGTAACGCGATCGCCCGACTCAGTAACAGGAGAAGGCGAACTCGATACCATACGTTACGGTCACATTTTAAGGGCGCGAAAACCAGTAGGAGTACGCGGTGTAGGTCTTTCTTATAACGGCAACTACTACGTCCGTAGAGTCACCCACACCATTTCGCGCGGCGAATACACCCAAAAATTCACAATTAGCAGAGAAGGAACAGGGTCGTTGCTACCAGTAGTAAGACCATGAAGAATTAGCAATTAGCAATTAGCAATTAGCAATTAGCAATGACCAATTACCCATGACCAACAATCAATTTTTCGGCAAATATCGCGGCATTGTTACCGACATTCAAGACCCATTATTTATCGGAAGAATACGGGCAAGAGTACCTGACGTAATGGGCGAATTAGAAAGTGGTTGGGCAATGCCTTGCGCTTCTTTTGGTGGCAGCGGCATGGGTTTTTTCGCCTTACCAAAAGTAGGGGCAGGTGTGTGGATTGAATTTGAACATGGCGACCCAGATTACCCGATTTGGTCGGGTTGTTGGTGGGGTTCTGCTGCTGAAATACCTCCCATTTTGCTAGCACCTCCCTACAAAAAATTAATGCTTAAAACCGAAGGAGGTCATACAATTGTGGTGGACGATACGCCGGGAATTGGGGGCATCACCCTGGAAACTGCGACGGGACAAAAGATTGTGATGAATGCTACGGGGATTGAAATTGATAATGGTTTGGGTGGCAGCATCAAATTAACTGGTCCACAAGTATCGATCAACAATGGGGCATTGGAGGTGATATAAATGCCGGGATTTTTATTACATCAAGGGGCGACGGTGCTGTGTTCTCACGCAGGACAAGCGCAACCAATTGTACCCAATCCCAGAGTAAAAGTTAGCGGACAACCAATTGTGACGCAAGGAGGAATTTATACCGTAGCTGGGTGTACTTTACCTCCGCCACCAGCTGCAAATGGTCCTTGCATCACCGCCCAGTGGATTACCGCTGCAACGCGAATTCGTGCTGGTGGAGTGCCAGTTTTATTGCAAGATTCTCAAGCAATTTGCGCGCCTACTGGTACTCCTTTAAATGTTGTTCTTACCCAAATACGGGTGAGGGGAATGTAGGGAATTTTAGATTTTAGATTTTGGATTGAGTTAGACTTTTCTCCTGCAAGGAATACCTATTTAATGAACCGCAGAGACGCAGAGAACGCAGAGAGAAGAGAGTCAATCTGAAATTAGCAATTAGCAATTAGCAATTAGCAATTAGCCATGAATATAGATTATCCATTTCACTTTGATACTCGCGGGCGCACTGCCCAAACCAGTGAAGATGAACATATCCGCGATTTGATTGAACAGGTGTTATTTACTTCTCCTGGTGAGAGAGTGAATCGCCCGACTTTTGGTAGCGGTATTTTGCAGTTAATTTTTGCACCAAATAGCGATGCCTTAGCGGCAGCAACTCAACTCACGGTGCAAGGATCGTTACAACAATGGTTGGGGGATTTAATTCAAGTTGAGGCGGTGGACGTGCAGAGTGAAGATTCAACTTTGCGCGTGTTGGTACAATACACCGTCCGCAAGTCGCAACAACGACAAGTCGCTCAATTTGTGAGAGGAGTCTAGGAATTTCAGATTTTAGATTTTAGATTTTAGATTGCCAAAAGGAGAAGAAAAAATTCCAATTAGCAATTAGCA
Source organism: Microseira sp. BLCC-F43 (assembly GCF_041929235.1). Classification (NCBI taxonomy): domain Bacteria; kingdom Bacillati; phylum Cyanobacteriota; class Cyanophyceae; order Aerosakkonematales; family Aerosakkonemataceae; genus Microseira; species Microseira sp. BLCC-F43. The sequence continues at coordinate 23,205 of NZ_JBHFNP010000066.1, read as the reverse complement.
ATTAGCAATTAGCAATTACCAATTACCAATATGTTTTACTTTTGTTGCGATGAATATCGACGGGCGGCGGTGAAGGCACATGGTAGCCTGAATGGGATTGATTATTTAGAGGTAGATCCCGATTGGCATCGGTTGTACGTTCGTTTTATTAAAGACTTAGATAGTAATGCGTTGATTCAAGAAAATATCCGCATTGAGGGTGGAGAACGCATCACCAACATCTCTGTCGATGACGTAACTATTGGTAGCGGAGATGAAGCTAAAATTCTCACAGTGCGAGTGAAAGAAGCGGGAGACTTTTCAATTTATACTCTGCGGTTAGTGCCTTATGAAGATCGTTTGCTAGAAAAGTTCGATCCATTACTAAAAGCCGTCGATTTTTCTTTTAAAGTTAATTGTCCTAGCGATTTTGATTGTCGTCCAGAACGGATTTGTCCGCCGTCACCTGCAAAAGAACCAGAAATTGATTATTTAGCGAAGGATTATGATAGTTTTCGGCAATTAATGCTTGACCGCATGGCAGTTTTAATGCCGCAGTGGAGAGAACGAAATGCGGCGGATTTGGGGATTGTTTTGGTGGAATTGCTGGCGTATGTGGGGGATTATTTAAGTTATCAACAGGATGCGATCGCAACCGAATCCTATCTTGGCACAGCGCGCCGTCGCATTTCAGTCCGTCGCCACGCAAGATTAGTCGATTATTTCATGCACAACGGCTGCAATGCAAGGGTTTGGGTGCAAGTGCGAGTCAAGGATGATGTCGCCGATAACGAGGAGGTGGTGCTTAAAAAAGGCACTCAACTATTAACAACTGTTCCTGGAATTGAAAAACGCATTCCCAGTTCTTCTTCATCAGCTTACAATCAAGCCTTAAACGCACAACCTGAAGTGTTTGAAACCATGCACGAGGCTAGTTTATTCAAGCCTCATAATCAGCTTGAATTTTACACTTGGGGTGCAAAAGAATGCTGTTTACCAAAAGGGGCTACCCGCGCTACGTTACGGGGAAATTACCCTAATTTGCAACCCGGTGATGTGCTGATTTTTGCAGAAGTTATTAGTCCATTAACGGGAGAAACAGAAGATGTTGACCCGACTCATCGCCACGCAGTTCGTTTAACAGAAGTTACTCCTAATGAAGATCCGTTGGGGGGAAGATTTCCTGACCCGGAAAATGGGAATGATGACCCCGTTTCCGTCACTGAAATTGCTTGGGATAGGGAAGACGCATTACCTTTTCCTTTGTGCATTTCTGCCATAACTGATAAAGAACACGGGGAAGCGTACAAAGAAAATGTCAGCGTTGCGTTTGGGAATATTGTTTTGGCAGATTACGGTCAAACAATTAAAAATGAATTTATTGGCATTGTTCCCAAGCCGACACTTTTTAGAGTACCAGTGGCGAGTCAAGAAAGTCGCTGTCAGGAAATACCATCCAATCCTATTCCGCCGCGCTTTTATCCTCACTTGAAAGCAGCGCCTCTGACTCACGCTGCACCCTACAATTCCAAGGCATCGGCTTACTTTACTATGCACTGGTTAGTGAAAGATGCAATACCTGCAATAGTTCTCACCAGTAAATTACACAACAAAACTGATTCTTGGAAACCAAAACGGGATTTACTCAACAGCAAACCCGACAGCAGAGAATTTGTCGTCGAAGTAGAAACTGATGGCAAAACTTACCTGCGTTTTGGAGATGATAAAAACGGGTTGCGTCCTGAGTCAGAAACCGAATTTAAAGTCACTTATCGAGTTGGTAACGGCGTAGCGGGAAATGTCGGTGCAGAGTCGATAACGCACATCGTTACCGATGAATCAAGAATTAAAGAAGTCAGCAACCCTTTACCTGCAAGAGGTGGAATTGAACCGGAAAGTATAGAAGATGTGCGTTCAAAAGCACCCGCTGCTTTTCGGACTCAAGAAAGGGCAGTTACGCCAGAAGATTATGCAGAAGTTACTCAACGTCATCCCGAAGTGCAAAAAGCAGCAGCAACGTTTCGCTGGACGGGAAGTTGGCACACAGTTTTTGTCACGGTGGATAGATTGGGAGGTGCATCTATTGACGAAAAGTTTGAAAATAAAATACGCCAGCATTTAGAAAAATATCGCATGGCTGGTTATGATTTGGAAATAGATGCGCCGCGTTTTGTTTCTTTAGAAATTGAGATGCAGGTCTGTGTAAAACCCGGTTATTTCCGCAGCGATGTTAAAGCTGCTTTGCTGCAAATTTTTAGTAACCGCATCTTACCAGACGGACGCAAAGGCGTATTTCATCCCGATAATTTTACGTTTGGGCAACCTGTTTATCTGAGTCCATTGTATGCTGCCGCTATGGCAGTTTCGGGAGTCGCTTCGGTGAAAATTACCGCATTTCAACGTCAGGGAATGCCAAGTACAGAAGCTTTAGACAAAGGATTTCTATCTTTAGGGCGTTTGGAAATTGCCCGTTTGGATAACGATCCGGACTTTCCCGAACGCGGTATTTTGCGTTTAATAATGGAGGGGGGAAAATGAGTTTATCACCCGATAAAAGTCTGCGAAATTTAGATGATTGCGGTTGTTGTGAAGGCATTACGCAAGAGACACCTGTAGGCGTTTATAACCTGCCTGGTTTAGATGAAATTGCTTATCGCGTCGGTACTCACGCCAAATTCAAAGAAAGCTTGTTGGCGCGTCTGTCTGATTCCAAGTTGCCGCAATTACAAGGATTGCGAACTAGGGAGGATGATGACTTTGCGATCGCATTCCTAGATGCGTGGTCAACTGTCGCCGATGTCCTGACTTTCTATCAAGAACGCATCGCCAATGAATCCTATCTCCGTACAGCCAAAGAACGGGTATCAATTTTACATTTAGCTCGCTTAATTGGATACGAATTACGACCTGGTGTAGCTGCCAATACTTACCTTGTTTTCACTTTAGAAGATGCCCCAACTTCGCCTATTCAGGTAACAATTGATATCGGTACTAAAGTCCAAAGTCTACCAGGCGCTGGCGAACAACCCCAGACATTTGAAACAATTGAAAAAATCGAAGCTAGACCAGAATGGAACGCAATTAAACCGCGTTTAACCGAACGACAAGCTATTAAAGGCAATGCCAATTCCCTACTTTTAGAAGGAATAACTACGGGACTTAAACCCGGAGATAGTTTGCTAATTGTTCCGGATGGTGGCGGCAAACCCGTCTTTCGCCAAATTGCATCGGTAACGCCTCAACCTCAACAAAATAATACGGTAATCAAACTTCAACCGCTAATAGCAAATAGCTTTACTCAGACCAGCATAGTTTACGAACAATTATTCCTTGACTATAGCGCTTTAACTGCATCGTTTTTTGGTCAAACAATTAGCGGCGCGGATTTTTACGCCTTCGGACAAAGATATCGTTTTCAAGCTAGAGACATCTTCAACAATTTAAAAGCGAATCAACCACCTCCTCCCAGCGTTTTTACTTTCCGACTGCGGGCAGCAATTTTTGGTCACAATGCGCCGAAATGGGATGCTTTACCATACACTCAGCGCGTGGGCGAATTCGTTCGAGTCCCCAGGACGCCAACTGAGGATAACCCGATGGATAACGAGGAAAAATGGCAAGATGGAGTTTACTATAATCGCAAAAATTTATGGGCAGAAAATACCCTTAATAATTACCCCGGTGAATCTTCAACCAGTACAAACCTATATCTCGATAATGTTTATTCCAGCATTGTTAAAGATAGCTACGTGGTTTTGAAACAGGGTAGCAACTGGAAGGTACATCAAGTTGACGCAACAACGGAAATTTCTAAATCCGATTTCACATTAACTGCCAAAGTTACCCGCCTGACTTTGAAAAATAATGAGGATTTCGCTAATTTTCAGATTCGCCAAACAACGGTTTTTGCCCAAAGTGAGGAACTAAAACTCGCCCGGTTACCTATTGAACAACCCGTTTCAGGTACGGAAATTCAACTCAATGGTTGGATAGAAACTTTATTTGCAGGACAGATGCTTATAATCTGCGGCGAATTGGATCGATCGCGGGGAAATCAGGCGTGCGAACCAGTAAAAATTAGCAAGGTAGAACAGGTTATCGAGAGTGAAGGATATACGCAAATAACCCTAGAAACTAAGCTCAATAACGACTACGTGCGCGATACGGTGACGATTTATGGAAATGTTGCCCGCGCTACTCATGGCGAAACTAAAACAGAAGTTTTGGGTAGCGGGAATGCCAGTCAAAGTTATCAGCATTTTACTTTGCGTCAATCGCCGCTTACTTATGTAACTGCTGATACTCCTAGCGGTGCAGAATCGACTTTACAGGTGCGCGTCAACGATATTTTGTGGCATGAAGTCCCAACTTTATATGGACGAAATTCAGATGAACGAGTCTACATCACTCGCATTAATGATGATGGTAAAACCACTATTCAATTTGGCGACGGCAAAACCGGATCTCGCCTGCCGACAGGACAAGAAAATATCACAGCAACCTATCGCCAAGGTATCGGTTTGGCGGGAATGGTAAAAGCAGGAAAACTCAGTTTATTAATGACTCGTCCATTGGGAGTTAAAGGAGTAAATAATTCCTTAGATGCTATGGGCGCACAAAATCCGGAGTCGCTTTCCGAAGCGCGGCGCAATGCACCCCTTACTGTACTAACTTTAGATCGCATTGTTTCCTTGCAAGATTACGAAGATTTTGCCCGTGCTTTTTCCGGAATTGCTAAAGCTTTGGCAACTTGGACTTGGACTGGACAAGTGCGGGGTGTTTTCCTCACGGTAGCTGGTTACAATGCAACACCCGTACCAGAAAAAAGTCCCACTTATGAAAAGCTTTTAGCGGCGATGCAAAAAGCAGGCGATCCCTATATTTCCTTGCGGGTGCAATCTTATTTACCAGCGCCGTTTAGAATTGCTGCAAAAGTGAAAGTAGATCCAGATTACGTAACGGAAAAAGTATTAGCAAATGTCCGTTCATCGCTGTTATCTTACTTTTCCTTCGATGCGCGAAACTTGGGTCAACCTGTTACGAAGAGTGAAGCGATCGCCCAAATCCAATCTATCCCCGGAGTTGTCGCAGTAGACCTAGATAAACTTTACCGCGTCGGCGAGGCAGCAATATTAAATGACCGCTTAATTGCCGCTTCCCCTCAACCAGGCGCAGATGGCACAATTACCCCCGCCGAATTACTAACCCTAGAACCAGATTTACTCGATCTAGGGGCAATCGAAAATTTTAGATTTTAGATTTAATTTGAATCTGAAATCAGCAATTAGCAATTAGCAATTAGCAATTAGCAATTAATATGAACTTTGATGCCGAAAGATTGTACAACCTGCTGCCAGCTATTTACCGCATTCGCGATGACGAACAGGGTAAACCGCTGCACGCTTTGCTATCTGCCATCGCGCAAGAAGTAGCAATCCTAGAAGAAGATTTATCCCAACTTTACGACGACCAATTTATCGAAACTTGTGCCGAATGGGTCATTCCTTATATCGGCGATTTAGTCGCCAGTCGAACTATCCGAAATTTAGGGAATCTCACGCCCAAAATCCTCAGCAATCGCGCCGAAGTTGCTAACACCATCGCTTACCGACGGCGCAAAGGCACTGCTTCAATGTTGGAACAATTAGCGCGAGATGTAACGGGTTGGGATGCGCGGGTTGTGGAGTTTTTTCAACTGCTGGCAACTACCCAGTATATGAACCACCTGCGCCCCCAAAATCGTTCTTGGTTAGATCTGCGAGACTGGGAATCTTTAGAACGCTTAAATACTGCTTTTGAAACTATCCCGCATACGCTAGATGTGCGCCGCATTGCCAGCGGTAGGGGACGCTATAATATCCCCAACATCGGCATTTTTTTGTGGCGTTTAAATTCTTATTCCCTCGCCAATTCTCCCGCTTTCAAACTAGATGATCGCCGCTACTTATTCAATTCCTTGGGTAACAACACGCAGCTATTTAATAAACCTGAAACAGAGGATGAAATTACCCATCTGGCGTCACCGATTAATGTCTCGATGCCCATTAGTCGCCGCGTGTTGGATCGATACCTCGAAGTCTATTATGGCGAAGAAAAAAGCCTCTTTATTAAAGTAGATAACGCGAAAATTGATATTAATCAAATCGTCGTTTGCAACTTATCAGATAAAACGAGTGGCGAGTGGGCGCATAAACCAGAAAATAAAATTGCTATCGATCCGGTTTTGGGGCGAATTGCTTTTCCAGATACTCAAACTCCAACCGATGTGCGCGTTATCTATCACTATGGTTTTAGTGCTAATATGGGCGGGGGTGAATACGATCGCGCAGATTCCCTCGATTTTAAATTAGAACCCGTTGTCAAAGTTCCTCAGCAATATCCCACGATTCAGCAGGCATTAAACGCCGTTGTTGATGGCGGTGTAGTTGAGATTGAAAATAGCGATCGCTACACCGAAAATCTAACTATCAACGTTAATCCAGGTAAGCGCATCGAACTGCGCGCCGCTGATGGATTTCGCCCCACCATAGTTTTAAATAGCAACTGGCAAATTACAGGAGGAGAAAATGCAGAAGTCACGATTAATGGTTTATTAATTAGCGGCGCAAGTCTGCAACTTCCCGCAACTAACAATAAATTAAAGCAGTTGCGATTAATACATTGCACTTTAGTACCGGGATTGAGTTTATCGATCAACAGCGAACCGAAAAATCCTACATCGCCCAGTTTAATTGTGGAATCGGATCGCACGATTGTAGAAATCGCTCTCTCCATCCTTGGAAGTCTGCAAGTAGTAGATAGCGCCACAGTGCAAATTAGCAACAGCATCCTAGACGCTACAGCAGAAGATAACGTCGCCTATTCTGCCCTTGATAGTAAGTCCGCAGGCGGAAATTTAACTATCAAAAATAGTACCGTTATCGGCAAATTACATACAGTTGCAATCGAGTTGGCATCCAATACTATCTTTCTATCAACTCTGGCAAAAACAGATACTTGGAAAGCACCTGTTTGGGCAGAAAGACGACAGGTAGGATGCGTGCGCTTTTGCTATTTAGACTTCAACTCTTTAGTACCGCGCCGCTATTATTGTCAACCAAAAACCGCACAAGATGCAGCGCGCCTCCTTCCGCAATTTACCTCAATTCGTTACGGCGATCCGGGTTATTGTCAGTTGAGTCAGCGCTGTGCGATAGAAATTCGTCAAGGTGCAGATGACGAATCAGAAATCGGGGCATTTCATGACTTATATCAACCCCAAAGAGAAACTAACTTGCGGGTGCGTTTAGATGAATACTTGCGCTTCGCTTTAGAAGCGGGAATTTTTTATGCAACCTAGCTAATCGGTAATAAAACCAATCACCAATCACCAATCACCAATTAGCAATTAGCAATTACCAATTACCAAAGGAGTTTATGATGAAAGGCGATTTTAGCAGACAAACATTTGACCCTAAAAAACACTACAGCAGCGTCCTCATGCAACAAGGTCGCGTGCAAGTCGATGCAGATTGGAATGAACAACAAGCGATTAATCAATACCGCATTGAAACCGAAACGAAAGATGTAATCGGCAAATGCGGCGTGCCGAAGCAAGGCGGGGGATTTAAAATCGAAGATGCTGGTAGCGATTTGACGATTTCTCCTGGACGGATTTATGTAGATGGGATTTTGTGCCAACTCGAAGAATCCACCCCAATTCCGATTACCTTTCCAGCGGGAACAAATAACCAAGTGCAAGTCCCAAACTGGATCGTCGATCATCTACCATTTGAAAAATATCAATGGGTTGAACTTGCCGCTGATGGTATCGATTGGACAAAGTTCCGTATTTTGGATGTGAATTTAAATCAACGGACTTTAACCCTAAACACCAGGGATCTAACCTCGTTCAAAAGAGCAAATAATCCCATCCTGCGCCGCATCATCACTTATGCAACTCAGCCAGATTATCCCAATCCCGAATACATTATACCAGCAGGCGATAATCCACCACAACTGAATCTAGACAATGGAAATTATCTAATTTATCTCGATGTTTGGCAGCGTCATATTACAGCACTCGATGATGACCAGATCCGGGAAGTGGCATTGGGCGGTGCTGATACTGCTACCAGAACAAAAACAGTTTGGCAAGTTAGAATCTTACCCTTTAAGGAAACAGATGAAACAATAACTTGCAATACACCAATCGATTTTAACCCAGCAAGTACGGGAAAATTAAATGCGCGAACCAAACCTATCGATAATCCAAAAGAACCCTGTTTAATTCCACCAACTGCTGGTTACCTGCGATTGGAAAATCAACTGTATCGCGTCGAAGTTCATCAAAGTGGAAAATTAGGCGAAGCTACCTTTAAATGGTCGCGAGATAATGGTTCATTTGTCACTAATATTGAAAAATTTGATGGCAATATTCTGAGCGTACACGATGTGGGACGCGATGAAGTTTTAGGATTTGCTAACAACCAATGGGTGGAAATTGTAGACGATCGAACCGAGTTAAACCGGCAGTTGGGGCAATTAGTTCAAATTGACAAGATTGAAATAGCAACGCGCAGGATTACCCTAAAAACAGCCCCCACAGCAGTCGAATCAAAATGGCATCCAAAGCTGAGACGTTGGGATAGCCAAAATGCAATTAAACTAGAAGTACCAGCTAGCAATGATGGTTGGATTGCTCTCGAAGGTGGCATCGAAGTTAAGTTTTCTGATGGTTATTACAACAGCGGCGACTACTGGATGATTCCAGCACGGACAGCAACGGGAAATATTGAATGGGAATCTGATTTACCGCAACCCCCCTTAGGAATTCAACACCACTATTGCCGTCTTGCTGTTGTTGAATTTGATGACAATACATTCAAAAATATTCAGGATTGTCGCAAGCATTTTCCGCCCCTGACAGAGTTGCCAACTGGTGCGGGTTGCTGTACTGTGACGGTTGGCGATGGGGTGAGAAGCGTGGGAGATTTTAGCGATATCAAAGAAGCGATTGCATCCCTACTCCAGCAACAAAATGGCGGCAAACTCTGCATCCTCCCAGGCAACTATGTTGTTAGAAAAACCATTGTCATCGAGGGAGGTAGAAATTTAATTATAAGCGGTTGCGATCGCCAAACTTTGATTCGAGGAATTCGCGAACAACCAGTTTTTCAACTCGACAACTGCCGCAACGTCACATTAGAATCTTTGCAGATCGAAGCCGCCTCTGAGCGAGGCGCGATCGCAGTCAATTCTAGCCAAGAATTCAGCCTCATTAACTCTTCTATTAGGAATAAAGCATCCGCATCCAGCGTCTGGGTCCAAGCAAAAGGCGTGCGAATCTTGGGCAATCATTTAACTGGCATTTGGATACAAGACGGATCGGCAAATATCCTCATCCAAGACAACGAAATTGCCAGGGGTACGTCAGCAGGAATTGCTTTAGGTAGCATCGACAATATTGAGAAAATCTCTACCAAAGCCGCAGGAATTTCTCACATCGAAATTATTGGCAATCACATTCACGACATCAGCAACAGCGGCATTAGTACCGTTGCTCACCAAAAAAACGACAAAGTTGGCATCGGAGATGTGGAAAACCTAACCATTTCCCACAATCAAATTGTCCAATGTGCCGCAGAGAAACCAAATCCTTTCTACGATAATCAAGCCGTCGGTGGAATTATCCTGCGCGAAGTTTCTCAGGTTCGCATTCACCACAATTACATCGCCGAAAATGGGCTGGAAAAATCCCTAGCCGCTTGCGGAATTTTCGTCACTGACAGTCAAGGACTAGAGATTGCCAATAATACCGTTATCGATAACGGATCGGTTGAGGAATCAGGGGAAGATTGCATCAATTTTACTATCCTGCCGACAGGTTCTGGCCCCAATCCCAGAGTTGTGCAGGGAGTACAATTCTTAGTGCGGAATTTCAACGGAACTCCCCTAGAACAAACCCAAGTGAATTCTACGGGACTTAACTGCGGCTTTAATACTGAAATCCAACTTCCTTCTCCCGTCACAAGCATTTCTCTGACTCTAATTAGCTCTGCCTCACCAGCAAGGATTGTCGCCTTTAATCAGGATCGTTCTCAAGCTGGCACTGGCGAAACAAGTGGAGGAACGGTAACAATTGCAGGTGCAGCAATCAATCGCGTTACAATCTTTGCTCCTCAAAATGAAGCTGGATTGCTGCGGTTTTGCTTTGGCACCCCTACCACTTTTTATCAAGCAGGTATTGTCGCCTTAAATGTCATCGGAGGTAACCTTGAAGCCCCAAATAAACGGTCTTTCCCCCGCACTGGTACGCCTGCTGCCTCAATTCAAAACAATGCAGTAGTTTGTCCAAAAGGACACGCTCTAATTGTGACAGCAATAGGCCCTGTGTTGGTTTCTGGCAATACTTTGTCCAGTCACGGGGTATATACTCAACCCAATTCCATCCCACCTTGGGATACTTTGGGCAGGTGTGTATTCATTTCAAATCTGGGTTTAATGCCAGAACTTTACAGCCCCATTCCAGGCGATTTTATCGCTACTAACATTCACCTAGAACGTCCGTTTGTTACAGCTACTACTCAAAGAGTATTGCCCGATGGACGAGTGCAATTTCACAGCAACCAGGTAACGCTTCAAATAACAGGCAAGCGCGATACCCAACTCGACGCTCCGATTGCCATTGTTTCTTTGGATGATATCTCGTTCCAAGACAATCAAATCTTGACAGAAAACATTTCCGGAGTATCCTTTTTTGGTGTAGTGACCCTGGCTCCAACTATCCGCGCTTCCGGCAATCGCTTTACCGAACTCCGGGGCAAAACTACTTTTTCTTACTTTTCAAGCGCCCAATTCCTCAACCTAACAACCGATAACCAATCTACCCATTGCATTCTAACCAGCGCCAATCCAGGTCAAAAGATTGAGACAAACAATCAAGAAATCGCAACTCTGATCTGGAAGGAAAAAACTTGCGCTAGCGCGCGAGCGCAACTCAAACAAGAGTAGTAACCCCAGTTGCAAGCTGGCAAGCTTGCCAGCTTGCTAATATAGGATTTTACTGAGATTAACCATTAGCCATTAGCCATTAGCAACTATGCATGAGATAACTAGCAACTTGAGTTAGCAATCAAAATATTTGTAAGAGGTGACTTTATGTCTGATCCAGAATTTGAAGTTAATAATATCAACGCTTTGGTTGAGAATCTGCTGAGTCAGGCAGCTGGGGCAAATCTACAGATCCTCGAAAGCTTTGCTAACATCCAAAATCGCCGTGCATCACGTCTAGCTGATGCTGAAGCTCGATTGAAAGCCGATTTGGGTGAAAATCATCCCCAGGTGGCAGCGTTGCATGATGCTGCTGCAATGGCGGCGGCGATGAACCACGCCCTCGAAACCATGGCAGTCCGTACAGCACGCCGTCCCAAAGTCAAAGAAAATGAATGGTTGGTATTCGGACGGGTATTAGATGCAAATGGCAACCCAGTTGCAGGCGTGCGGGTGCGAATTTTCGATCGCGATCGTATCTTCGATGACTTGCTAGGCATCACCGAAACCGACGAATACGGCGACTTTGCCATTACCTACCACGAGCGCGACTTTGCCGAACCGGGGGAAGGACTTCCGGAATTATACTTAATGCTCTCGGACACCGAAGGTAATCTTCTATACTCCTCCCGCGATAATATCCGCTATAACCCTGGTCGATCCGAGTATTTTGAGATCGTGCTGCCTAGCAGCTGACCAAGAAGACGCACCAGATGGGGAGATGGGGAGATGGGGAGATGGGGAGACGCACCAGATGGGGAGATGGGGAGATGGGGAGACGCACCAGATGGGGAGATGGGGAGATGGGGAGACGGGGAGATGGGGAGACGCACCAGACGCACCAGACGCACCAGACGCTCTGAGCGACCATTCTCAAGATCTCTGCACCTGGTCTAGCAGCCCTCCCGAATTTATTCGTGGATAAGAAAAAATTTCTTCCTTGTGGGAATCCCTTGGCGCCTTCCATCGGGTGTCCCCGCGTCCGGTGCCTCCTTAGCGTCCCCGCGTCAGGAGCGTCCGGTGCCTCCTTAGCGTCCCCGCGTCAGTCCTAACTATGGGTAATCAAACGCCCTTCTATTGTATTTTTTTGTAAACGCCGCTACATCTCGAAACAATAATCCTTTAGACTGATTTGCAATTGAAAATTTTGGGATAAGCAATCACATGCAGATAGCAAATTTGCACTGGCACGATTATTTAGTGCTGATTTCTTTTGTTGGTTCTATTGCTGGCCTAATCTTACTATACGATCCCAAGCGAACTCAAGGGGAAGAGTTTGAGGAGATCGAGCGCTCGCTCATGCAAATGTGCTTTACTTACTGGCTGGTGTACTGCGTCGCTAAAGGCATTTTAAAGTTGGAGTTGCCAGACTGGGAAACTCTAGTGATGAGTTTAAAGTTAACGGCGGTTATTTCTTACTTGCTGACGTTCTGCTGCATCCTGTCCCTACCGCTGCACCGTCTTTCTAAGCAGTATGCCAAATAATTTTGGTAATAAGTAATGGGTAATTGGTAATGGCAAAATCAATCAAGATAGGAATGAGCAATTACCCATGAGCAACTACCCATTAGCAATTAGCAATTAGCAATTATTTTTGTTTGTCTTGCCAAGGGCTATTGCGATCGCCTCCTCTAATTCTATCTGAGATAGGGTTGAGAGGATGAAGACTTCTTGAACCGTTTTTCCTGACCGGGCTAGCACTTTAAAACCCCCCCGAATCGGTACGGAAACCCGCAACTGCAATTGGGGGGAATGACCTTTGACGCGGCTAAGAACGCCTGGGGTGATGGTTTGAATGCCGGGGTAACCAAGCAGGCGTTCTAAAACTGGGATTAAGCCGTGAATGTGGGTAGAATGATTCCAAACTAGCCTGCCACGGTCGGAATTTTTCATGGGTTTAAGCAGCTTCGATGGGTGCCATTGTTAGACCGGCACGAGAAAGCTGTTGATGGTAAAATTCAGCTTGCTCTTGGGGACCAACCCAAACAATGGCTTGACCTTCATAGTGTATCTGGTTGGTGAGTTTCCAAGCGCGATCGCTCGTCATGTTCGGAATATACTTCACCAAGCAGTCATGGACGTGCTGAAACGTGTTGAAATCATCGTTCAGCACGATCACCTTGTAATTAGGATAAGGCTTGCGGGTAACTTGAGATGACTTCTGGGGCGTTACAGTCGGTGCTGTCGCCATCGCTTGCACGGCTGTTGAAAATACTATCGACATAGGGTCAAGACTGAAATTACAGACGCAAAACGGCTCTAACAGCTTTTTAGCATACATTGACAATTCTGCTGTTGGGGGATTTCCGAATATGTTTAACAGTTGACAGTCAACTGTCAACTGTCAACTGTCAACTGTCAACTGTCAACTGTTACCGCCAATCTTGCCAAGCATTATTAAATATCGAAGTATTGGGAAAGGCAACGGGGTTGTTGTTTTTCGCCAACAGGCGTTGCAGTGCTTCTAATTGCGGTTCGGGGCGGGGAAGGTCATCTACTAATTGATAAGGCATAACCCCATTTTTTAAAGCAAAATCCGCTACAGTTCCAGCTGCTGCACCTGCCGACCATTCAAATGAGTGTACGCGATAAGCGGCGGCAGCAGTATGACTGGTGGCGATGCTTTTACCTGCGACTAGCATGTTATCGATTTTTTGGGGAATTAGCGCCCGCAATGGTATCTGAAATGGATACGCTTCCCCTTGTCCTTTTCGGGTTCCTTCTTTTTCCGTATTTCCAGGCGCTTCGGGTGGACTGTTGGTCATGCAAGGATGGAAGTCAATGGCATAGTGTCCGATGCCGACCGAATCTGGGAAAATAAACGCACGCGATCGCGCCGCCACCTGTTCTGGCGATACAATACCTGCAAGTACCGCAGCTGCATTCAATCCCGACAAGGACGCCCACAAGCGACGATACGCATCCGGTTCTAAAGCTTGGCGATAAAAATCTGTGCGGAAATTGTTGCGCGAAATATCAATTTCCCACACCATAAATCCTTCTGGTTGAGCATAGCTAGGGCGTCCAATTATACGCCGTCCTTCGCGCATGTAAGGATATTTTGATAACCCGTGCGCCGTTCCCATTGGCGAATCAAATCCGGAAAGAAAGCGATGATTTGGATAGGGTTTTTTGACTCCATCCCCCAGTTGAGAATCTGTAGTTCCTGTCACTAACCAGTAAAAATATCCAATCGCGTGTTCTTCTCCCCGGCGTAAAGTTTCCGTCCGCAATCCGCCCATCCATCCCCCAGGTTGCAATTGTCCCGTTGCTTGCAATTGGGCGCGGGTATAAATTAAATTATCCTGGGATGTTCCCGGACGATAATCGTTTCCCCAAGTCCAGTTTTGCATTGAAATATCGCCGACGTTTATGGGGAATTGTTTCGGGTCTGAGGGTAATTTTTGCTCGGGTTTGGCACTATAGATGCGACGGTAAGTAAAAACTAGAGGAAAACTGGCGAGTCGCTGTAATTCGTAACTGTAATAAGGTGCGTATTGCGAATAAAATGGCGGCAATGTATGGTTTTGCGGTTCCGCCGTTGCTTGCATGGCAAAGGTGTAAGTAAAACCTTGGGTGCAATAAGCATCGCCTGTGGTGCTAGATGAAGAAGGTTCTAAATAAGAACGCGGATCGATTCCTAAACGATAGGGAACGTCAGCGAGTCCGATTAATTCTCCCGTTTCGGTGGCATCAATTACATACCAATCCGCTGGTTTAGGCGTGCGGGTTTGTTTGCGAGATTGACGGGGTACGAAGCGGATAATTCTTTTATCGAAACGGGCAGAATTTTCGTAACGATAGGCGTCTTCTATCTTGGCAGAAAGAGTTTCGGTGTTGATTGGGGATGTGCCTTTTGCTGGGCGATGTTGAATTGCGATCGCACCCGTTATTTGTTTCCCATCCGGGCTATATTCCAGTTCCTTAATAACAGTAGAAGGAAGCCATTTCAATTTCCCATCACCCTTGTCTTCGGCATCTTTTAATACCTCATACAACAACTTGTGACCATCGCGGGGTAGAAAACAAGATTCGCTTACCCAACACTTACCGGGATTGAGGATACCGTAGTGTTCTTTGATACGCTGACGGAAGTCTAGATAACCGCGCGGGAAGTATAAGCGATCGCGTTGAGTTTTTCTTTCGTCGAGGGCGGAAGTACCTTGGGCAGAAATTTGTCCGCCTACCCAATCGGTAATTTCCGTCAGACAGACAACTCGTCCTGCGAGTAACGCTTCGTAGGCGGCGGCGGACCCGGAGAGTCCCCCACCTGCGACGAGAATATCGCATTCTTCGGTTTTATCAGGTTGTCTGGGGGGTGCGGCTACGGCGGCGGGGATGAGTTGTAGCAGAATTGAGATTAGCGGAACAATAGTGAGCGATCGCTTCATACTGTATAAGAATCAGCGTACAAACTTTTTAAGTTACCACAGCTAGTGACTCAACCATACCCCATGCCTGCTGGGATTTCTCAATCCGAAGATGTGCCAAAAGCTTGGGAATTCTGGGGTGCAAATGAAAGGCGATTAAAAGCTGGTATTAGTTACAGAGTTACGGTAGCGATTGAACCAGTCGCGCCTGTTGAAGTGGATCTGGTTACGGAGACTGTTTTGAGAATACAGCTAGGCACGCAGCGAGAATCTGAGCTTGAATCGATTGCTACACCTGACTCTTGAGGGAAATAATGCCAAACCAAACAGTAGAAGAAATTCGTCATTGGGTGGCGATACTCCAAAGGAGTCGCTACGCGAACGCAGGTTCAGTTAAAGATGCGGAATATGTTGGCTAGCGCCATACTAACCAACAGAACTGCCAGCCTATTTCTTCTAAATAAAAGAAGCCTCTGGCTGTAATTAAATATGGAATTTTAAGCAACTGGAGTCACCTTTTACTGAGATTAATTAGACAGATATTTGTTAGCGCTGAATAAAAAGTTGCGCTGGAGCATGAAGATTATGAACAAGTGCCATCCGACGAAGAGCGAAAAGATTTTTGCGAATTCCCAAGTAGCGAGAAAAAAGAGTTCTTCTGGAAGCGGAGTCAGAATAGCGGTCTTCATTGATGGCACTTTAACGAAAGCTTAACCAGTAATCTTGAAGAACTGCCCCAACAGACAACCTTACTTTCGTTCAAAAGACGCAATCAAAGGGTTGTTAGCCCCTAGAAGTTGAGTGAGGGCTGTTAAGGCTGTTGGTTGATGGCAAACATGAGCATCAATGAATAAACCAATCGCTTCTGCTAGCAGATTCCGTAGTTGGTCTTCTGGTTGGGTGGCTGGAAAGTCTAGGAAAGGTCTACCTGTGGTGGAATCAAATGGATAGGCGATAGAAAAATGATTGGCTCCCTCTAGAAGCAGCAGATAAGAATCGTCTCTACCCCCTGCGATCGCTTCCCTGAAAGTGCGTAGCACTGGGGTTGTCGCTTGTTCCCAATCAACTCCATAGTGGTGACTGCTTTTGGCAATCACTCCATCACAGGTGCCTCCAATCAACATCAGTGGTAAAGCATCAGGCAAGGGTAAGATTGTGCCCGATGGATATCCGAGTTGTAAAATTCCTGCTGTATGGGCACCATAGGCAAAAGCAGCCACAACTTGTGGGAAAAATCGTGGATTTGCACTTTCAATCGCAACTCTACCTCCAGCAGAGTGCCCTCCTAAGACGATATTTTGTAAATCCAGCAGCCCAGCCAGAACCCCCTCAGTTTGTAAACGCTCTAACGCTGCCAACAGGGCGGGCAAAGCAGAGGCCGTCGGGCCAGAGCCATAGGTGTTTGGAGGTAACATTCTGAGGTTGACACCCGGAGTCAGAGATACCATGCCAGGTAAGTTTTCGGCAATCCAGGAGAATGTGACGACCACAAGCCCACGTTCTGCCAATTTAACAGCGAACCACTGATACATGTCAGGACTACAGTTTATGCCATTAAAGAAAATGACAACTTTGAAGAGAGACCGTTGAGGATCGGCAGGAACAATACCCATATCTTGTTCCCGATCGCTGCCTGACATCTGGGCTGGATAGAAAACTTTCAGATGAATCGTGTCATACGGAGACGAAGCCTCTTCTACTTTGGCAGCCTGGAAAAGTGCGCGAACGATCATAGCAAAACAGTTCATTTATTCAGGTTTAATTAATTTTAGTGGAGCTGCCGTACTTGGTGTGATAATTTTAGCTAATCAGAGCAACTAGCGAGTAAGCGGGCACGTAAACTCTCAAAGTTTTTCAAACCATAACTTTGGCGGATAATTAACTTAGCTTTATTGTTAATTCCTGCCATCACACCACTGGTAGTTCGGTTAATGAAATAGTTACAACTACCCTCTAAATGGTCATTGATTGTCTGAACAACTTTGCTGTACAGTTTCAAAATGTTTGTGGCAAGCTTTTCAAGCGATAGAATTGGGGTCAATGCCTAGCGATCGCAATCTTTCTTCTAACTGTTGAATCCTTTCTTCTGGTGTCCGCAATCGTTGCCCCTGTCGATCGTACCAGTAAAGCCATTCCCGCGTAATTCCCTGATAAGTTCCCCTGTCTCTACCAATGCCTAAACCAATCTCTTCTAGCCAAACAGGATTGCCTCGTTGCAATACATATTCACCATCGGTCAAGCGATACACTTCTAAGGGCTGTTTTTTGCGTCGCAAGGGATTGTAAATAACATAGTACAATATCTCCAATTCTGCATACTGTTTTTTCTTACTGGTATATTCTCCACGACGTTTTTGCGAAACAACTTCTAGCGCCAATATCGGGACGCGCTGTTCTTCCCATATCGGATAACTTAACCGTAGATTTTCATCAAAAAATCGCTCGACTCCTAGACTTAAAAACCCATCTGGAACAATCGCTGGTTGTTCCAAATCGTAGTATATTCCCATATCAATGCCGAAAAACCAATCCATCCTGTTTGTCCATATAAGAGCGAGAATGGCTTTTAGCAGAGAAGGAATTAAATCTTGCAGTTCATTATCCACAGGTGTATCGTCAGAGTCGGGTAGATCTTCAGCACTAGGCAAGCAATGCAGTGGATTATACTTGAACATGACTAACTTCCCCCAATTAATGCCCTTTTCTTTCTTTTAGCATTTAGATGGCATGGTGTGAGAGATGATGAATTTTTCACGGCTGACATGATACCTCTGGCATAGGGATTGGTGGATACTGTTTCAAGAGATAGAATTGGGATCTATGCCTAGCGATCGCAACCTTTGAGCCAACCTTTCCGCCCTTTGTTCTGCTTGCAAAATCCGTTCTTCTGGTGTTAGCAATCGTTGCCCTTGTTCATCATACCAGTAAAGCCACTCCCGCGTAATTCCCTGATAAGTTCCTCGTTCAGATCCAATTGCTAACCCAATTTCTTCTAGCCAAACTGGATTTCCCCGCTGCAATACATATTCGCCATCGGTCAAGCGATACACTTCTAGAGGTTGTTTTTTGCGCCGCAAGGGATTGTAAATGACATAGTATAATATCTCTAATTCGGCATACTGTTTTTTCTTACTGGTATATTCCCCTCGACGTGTTTGCGAAACAACTTCTAGCACCAAAATCGGTATCCGCTTTTCTTCCCAAATTACATAACTTAAGCGCAAATTTTCATCAAAAACCCGCTCGACTCCCAGACTTAAAAACCCATCTGGAACAATCGCCGGTTGTTCCAAATCGTAGTGGATTCCCATATCAACGCCAAAAAACCAATCCATCCGATTTGCCCATACAAGAGCTAGGATTGCTTTTAGCAGGGAGGGAATTAAATCTTGCAGTTCATTATCCACAGGCGTATCATCCGAGTCGGGTAGATCTTCAGCACTAGGCAAACAATGCAGTGGATTATACTGGAACATGACTAACTTCCCCCAATTAATGCCCTTTTCTTTTTTTTAGCATTTAGATGGCAGTATTGTAACAAGTAGACCTGTTGCCAAAGTGGATTGATAGTAGAAACTTCGGATTGTACTCTTTAATCCAGTAATATTAGACTGAATAGCCAAGAACAGAAAAGCTCATGGCAGTAAAAATCATTGAATTTTTAGGTATGAATGCTCATGGTTTAAGCGCTTCAGACTATCGAGCGGCTGAAAAGTTATGTCCCTACATTGGCACAATGTGTAAAAAAATAAATCGAGAGCTTGAGCAAAAACCGATGTGCGTAGTTGAAAGTCGTGGGGGCGTTCCGCTAATTGTATGCGAACATAGACTTTTATCTACGGTGATGGAAACTCCAACTTCCTATCAGCGTTCTAGATTATTTGAAATATCGCAAATAATATTTGATGAGGGTATAGAACCCAAAGACATTGAATACAAATATGAAGTCACAACCAGACTAAGGCAAAGATCCAACTTTGTTCTTAGGGATAAAAGAAACGGTGATGCTTGCATTTTGGAAATCCAAGGCGGTGGGGAAACAAGTTCTACAAGGATTCTGACTGACCATGTAACCAAATGGGAGAATGGAGAAAATGTAAAATTAGATGATTTTCCCGTTCGAGTTACAAAAAGCGGTAAGATGACTGCCCCTGGACTAATTCCGGCGAATGCCTGGAGGCGCTTGCAAGAACAAATCATCGTCAAAGGCGGAATCTGCGTCAGTTCTGAGAAGAAGTTTGTTGCAGCTATGGGTAAAACGATCTATCTACACCTATTGGGAAAATTACCCACGATCGAATCTATGAAGCGATAAAAAAGCGGTTCTTGGAATTGTGCTTTCATCCCTTATGAAATAAGTAAAGGCGAACAAATTGATTTCAACCTTGACAGAAATAACGTCTTATACTTAGACCTCAAAGAATTAGTGACTAAGCTAATTGAGTATGGTGTGAGAGATGATGAATTGTTCACCGCTGACATGATACCTCTAGAAGAGGGCTAGTTGGTGGAAAGTAGGGCGCGAAGGTTCTTTGATCAGATCGTATCCTTTTTCAACGTAAACAATCCGTTCGGCAATGTACTTAGCCACGTAAACAGTTACTGCGTTTCCTATAGTTCTGAATCGACGAGAGTCCAATCGGGGGGAAATCCCTGAAGTTTCTCGTACTCCGAAGGCGTCATCCGTCTGACAGACAACATCTGAGCTACCTCTTGAATCAAGCGTCCAAGTTTCTCCGTCATTACGAAATCCTTTTGACTGCGGGCCTGCTGTATGCTTTCTTCCAATTGAGGCATGTTGGATAGAATAGAGATTTGATTTTTGATTGCTGTTTCTAACTCCACTGGCAGTGGTTTTTGCCTCGCACTGGCTCGATCTAGTAGGGACTGCAAATGGTCTGTCGTCAAGAAGAACCTTAGCGGCACAAATCGATCCAAAACTTCCGACAAGGAAGACTCTTCTACGTCTCTGGGGTGTTCCGAAGAATTTAGAGTCAAACACTCTCCACGAAAGACCATACCCGCACCCGTCCAATTTATTGAGGACAACTGCAAAATCTCTTCCATTGTTACTATTGAGCAATCCTGGGACATTTTCGAGAACAATCCATCGAGGTTGGCGTTGTTCAACAAGTTGTATAAAGTTATGGAATAGTCCACTTCTGTTTCCTTCTAAACCTTTTCTTTTACCTTGATTCGCTAAGGATACATCTTGGCAGGGAAACCCTGCAACATAAATATCAGCGGCGGTAATTTCAGCGCTATCTATCTCAGCAATATCTGGATATAATGGCACATCAGGCCAGTGCTTTTTCAATACCTTTCTGCAAAAAGCATCGATTTCACACTGCATTACAACTTCCATCCCAGCCATTTCAAAGCCGATATCGAAGCCTCCAATCCCTGAAAAAAACGATGCCACGCGCCAACGCCTTTCCATTATGTTCGCATTCATAGGGTTATTACTTGACTATACCCAATATATTGCGTATAGTCAATTAATTTGAGTTTGAAACATAAATGGTAACTGTACGGTGGAGGCTGAAAGAGTTGCTCCAGATCGAGGGAATAACTCAATACCAGCTGATGAAGCTTGCTCAGGGTAGAGTTAGTAAAAATCCCATAGTAAGTGCGGGTCAAAATGAACTTAATGGGGTTCAGTTTAGTACATTGGCAGCAATAATAGACGTGCTGGAAACTCATCTTGATAGGCAGAGCGGCATCTCTGAATTAATAGAAGTTAGAAGAGAGATAATTGATGAGTAAAAGAATCGAACCCTTCGCGCGCATTCGGCGATTTTATCTGGTGAATACTGTTTCAAGCGATAGAATTGGGGTCAATGCCGAGCGTTCGCAATCTTTCTGCTAACCTTTGGGCGCGTTGTTCTGCTTGCAAAATCCGTTCTTCTGGTGTCAGTAATCGTTGCCCCTGTTCATCATACCAGTAAAGCCATTCCCGCGTAATTCCCTGATAAGTTCCCCGTTCAAATCCAATTCCTAACCCAATTTCTTCTAGCCAAACCGGATTTCCTCGCTGCAATACATATTCGCCATCGGTCAAGCGATACACTTCTAGGGGTTGTTTTTTGCGCCGCAAGGGATTGTAAATAACATAGTACAATATCTCCAATTCGGCATACTGTTTTTTCTTACTGGTATATTCTCCCCGACGTTTTTGCGAAACAACTTCTAGCACCAAAATTGGAACCCGCTGTTCTTCCCAAATCACATAACTTAAGCGCAGATTTTCATCAAAAAAGCGATCGACTCCCAGACTTAAAAACCCATCTGGAACAATCGCTGGTTGTTCGGGGTCGTAGTAGATTCCCATATCAACGCCAAAAAACCAATCCATCCGGTTTGCCCATATAAGAGCTAATATCGCTTCCAGCAAACCGGGAATTAAATGTTGCAGTTGATTATCCACAGGCGTATCGTCCGAGTCTGGTAGATCTTCAGCAGAAGGTAAGCAGTGTAGTGGGTTGTACTTTAACACGATTGATTTCCCCCAAAGTAATGTCATTTTCTTTGTTTTAGCATTTAATACAGCAGATAATTGATAAATAGAAGTAGCGCTAGCTCTAAGGTATAGGTCGTTAAAACAGAAAGCTTACCCCAAGACAGAGGCGCTTTAAAACCAGAAAATCACCATTAAAAGTAGAAGATTAAAAACCTCTCGTCAGTCAGCCATGTTTAAAAGTTTAACAGTCACAGGGGCTATCATCGCAGTTGGATTAGTTGGTACGTTAGATTACTCAGCAGTCGCTCAAACTAGGGAACCTGCACGACCTGCATCGTCATCCCGCCAAAGTCAGATAAGTGCGATTGACAGACAGTTTATTATCGACGCCACCCAAGGGGGAATGGCAGAAGTCAGACTTGCACAACTCGCTTTGCAGCGGTCAAGAAATGAAGAAGTAAGGGAATTTGCCCAGCAGATGATTGATGAACATACACGAGCAAATCAGGAACTGATGAGCTTAGCAACTCAAAAGGGAGTGACGCCGCCAGCAACACCAGGTCCCAAATATGAAGCAGCAATGAGACAGCTGATGCAACTATCTGGAGAAAGTTTCGACCGCGCTTATATGAGCGAAGCGGGACTTAACGGTCACTTGGAAAGTGCGGCGGTATATCAGCGTCAAGCTATGTTGGGACAAGACCCAGATCTGAGAGCTTTTGCTGCCAGAATCTTACCAAGGGTGCAGGATCATTTGCAAATGGCTGGCAGAATGACCGGCAATACTTTTGCTTTTTCAAACGACAACAATCTGCGTTCTATGCCTGATATGCAGATGAATCAATAACAGGACTTACGCAACGTTTCTATATGTATTAACGCACCATCTGCACCAGATCTGGACAGGACTTACGCTCATATTCCGGGTTTCTCGGAAAAATCGTTGATTTGTAAACTAGAGATCTAGGTCGAAACTTTGGTGATGGCAAGGTCGTGCGTAAGTCCTGAATACAGCGGATTGCAGCCGTATGAGGTACACCTTCGGAATGCAATAGCGGCTGCCATTAATGCTTGCCGCTATTGCATTTCTTCGCCTTAAGGCTTTCCCTCACTCACTTGCAATCCGCTAAGCTGCTACGCACCTAATTTGAGAGTCAAATTTTGCCTTCTTCTTGTGGGGTGGGCATCTTGCCCGCCTCTTTATTGGATTTAAATGCGTAGCAGCTTATAACGCTCAAGCTGTCGTTACCAACGCTCAAGCTGTCGTTACCAACGCTCAAGCTGTCGTTACCAACGCTCAAGCTGTCGTTACCAACGCTCAAGCTGTCGTTACCAACGCTCAAGCTGTCGTTACCAACGCTCAAG